>JBEBIF010000434.1:0-3091 GCA_040080515.1 Chitinophagaceae bacterium
TCCGATACAAACTATGTCAATATCTCTTTTTGTATCCCGGCCCAGCAATTTGTCCCGGACAAACCCACCGATCAAATAGGTTTCTGCCCCCAGGTCGTCTGCCGCCCTGGCGATCTTATTCAGTAATTCCAATTCCTTTTCTGTGCAAGAGATTTCCATAAATTGGTCAAAGATAACGGGAGTTGCCCGAAGGATGGTGAGGTTTGATATTGCAGGTGGCCATTCACTACTCTCACTGCCTGATTACAGTAACTTTTCCATTCTCCCACCGGATGAGTGAAGAGGGTGCTGCAATCGTGGTATCCTGCTGCCGGTAGCGGACCACATGATCCACACCGGCTTTGATAGTATCGCTGATGCCTGTAAACAATTCAGCTACCGGCAAACCGGAAATATTGGCGGAAGTGGACACAATGGGTTTGCGAAACCGTTTTATCAAATGCCTGCAAAAATCTTCCCTGCAAATGCGGATGGCAATGCTGCCGTCTGCTGCCACTAAATTATCTGCAAGACCGATGGCCCCTTTATAAATAACAGTGGTGGGCTTAGCTGTTTCTTCTAAATAATCGAATACCTGCAGGTCGGGTGCGGCCACGTACTGTAGCACGTCTCTTTCATCTGCCACTAAAACGATCATCGCTTTTTCATCCGGCCGTTGTTTCAGTTTATATATCTTCTCCACTGCGGCTGCATTGGTGGCATCACACCCAATGCCCCACACCGTATCGGTGGGATACAATATCAAGCCGCCTTCCTTCAGCACCCGCAGACATTGTTCTATATCGTTTTCAAAATCTACCATAGTTCTTTGTAAACGTTCATGACAGTATCTGCACATCTTTGTGTTGTAAAGTTTTGGGCCTGCTGCCAGCCTTTTTCTTTTAGCGAATCTGCTACTTCTTTATCCGAATAAATTTTCTTCATTCCTGCTGCGATCTCTTCTGCACTGGATGGGTCCACATAATAAGCACCATCGCCACCGGCTTCGGGCAAACAGGATACACTGGAAGTAATGACCGGCAACCGGCTCCACAGGGCTTCCAATACCGGTATGCCAAACCCTTCGAAGAAGGAAGGATAGAGCATGGCTGTGGCGGATTGATAGATGGCGGGGAAATCGATCGCGGATTTAAAGGAGGGGGAGGATTTCGCTGATGGGTTTTCTGACAGAAAGATGATCCTTTCTTCTATACCATTTTGTATGATGTAATCTTTTACCTGTTGCTTATACTTGCCGCCGTCGCCAATGACTACGAGTGGAATGTGCAGTTCATTGCGGAGCAAAAAAATGGCTTTACAGCTATTCAGCAGGTTCTTTCTTTCGATGATGGAGCCGACGCTGAGAAAAAATTCTTCCGGTAACCCGTATTGCTGTTTTATTTTTCCCTTTTCCTCTTCACTTACTGTTTTACCAAAGGCAGGATTGCAGCTTTGATAACAAACCCTGATCTTTTCTTCGGGTGTTTTATAAAAATCAATGATATCACGTTTGGTTTGTTCACTGATGGCGATCACCCGGTCAGCATGCTGGCAGGCATAGCGGAATTTTTTGGAATAGATCTTTACATCTATGGCATTGTATTGTTCGGGATAGCGTTCATGTATGAGATCATGTATGGTAACGACGGACTTAACCCCTGTTTGCTGAATGCCTAAAGGTATCTCATGGCTTAGTCCGTGATACAAATCAATCTTCAACCGTTGCAGGTCTTTTTTTACCCAGCTGCTGCGCCAGGCGGAGCGGAAGGCTTTGTGCAACAGATCGGTCGGTACTACTTCGTGAAGATTTTGTCCTGTTATATTAAATGAATGGGATGCTTTGGGATTGAACAGGTAATACTGATGCTCCGGATGGTATTGTGACAATGACTGCAACAGGGTGCGGCTGTAGTGCCCCAGCCCGGTGCCATTGTGGTATGCTCTTTTTGCATCAAATCCGAGGTTCATAGTGCGAAGATAAGCTTGCCGGGAAGACGGGAAGTCCGGAAGTCAGTAAAGTCGGAAAGACAGCGGGTCCGGAAGAAAGTTATTGATAAGGCAAATAATCTTTCCGACTTTCCGTCTTTCTGTCTTTCCGACTTTAGAACTATTTTCGCACCATGAAAGAACTTATATCAGAAGCATGGGCTAACCGTGAATTATTAAAGGATACTAAATACAGCGATGCGGTGAGGGCGGTGATAGAGGAAGTGGATAAGGGCAGATTGAGAACGGCTTCGCCGGAGGAAGGTAAATGGGTAGTAAATGAATGGGTGAAGCAGGCCATACTCCTTTATTTCGGCATACAACAAATGCAGACCTGGGAGGTGGCGCCGTTTGAATTCTATGATAAGATGTTGCTGAAGAAAAACTATGCGGCGCTTGGGGTGAGGGCGGTACCGCATGCGGTGGCCCGCTATGGCGCTTACCTTGCAAAGAATGTGGTGCTGATGCCTTCGTATGTCAATATCGGTGCTTACGTGGATGAGGGTACGATGGTGGATACCTGGGCCACTGTGGGCAGTTGCGCCCAGATAGGCAAAGGCGTGCACCTGAGCGGTGGCGTGGGTATTGGGGGTGTGCTGGAACCATTGCAGGCCAGCCCGGTGATCATTGAAGACGGCTGTTTTATCGGCAGCCGCTGTATCGTAGTGGAAGGGGTGATCGTGGAAAAGGAAGCTGTGCTGGGCGCCAATGTGGTGCTGACGCAATCGACTAAAATAATAGATGTAAGCGGCACGGTGCCGGTGGAAACAAAAGGCAGGGTGCCTGCCCGCAGTGTGGTGATACCGGGTTCTTATACCAAAAAATTTCCGGCAGGTGAGTTTGGTGTGGGTTGTGCCCTTATCATTGGTCAGCGCAAGCCGAGTACGGATCTGAAGACGAGTTTGAATGATGCGTTGCGGGATTTTAATGTTAGTGCCTAAACAATTTTTGATTTTGGATTTTAGGTCTTTAAAGATGCTTATTGAACGGGTAAAGTTCCTATATTTGCTGCCCAATTCTGAGCCTGATAAGTAATGCCCAGATGGCGAAATTGGTAGACGCACTGCCTTCAGGTGGCAGCGTTCGCAAGGATGTGCAAGTTCGAATCTTGTTCTGGGCACAAAGC
>JBEBIF010000435.1:0-3067 GCA_040080515.1 Chitinophagaceae bacterium
GCCCAGGTTCTTGCAAATACCCGAAACTTTCTCCGCTACTTCCATTATGAGGTCTTCACTTTCCACCACACAGGGTCCGGCCATCAAAAAGAAATTGTCCGCATCATATGATTGATTGGCAAAAAGGTTTGTCAGAAATTTTTCCATGCCGCAAAAATAGCTTTTACTGGTGAGTTTTTGGGCAAGTGAGTTATATGGAAGAAAAGGCCTCGCCCAGAGGATAAAGAGGGAAAGAGAATACAAATGCTTGCCAAGACGTTTTTTCTCCTTTTCTCTTTATCCTCTGGGCGATAAATTCATTAAATCTCCTTTTACATTTTTGATTCTACATTTTTGATTCTACATTTACCCATCAAAAGTTTGCTATGGTAAAAGACAAGATACTGGTCATCGGGGCCTCCGGCCAAATAGGAGTAGAACTCACCCTGACCCTGCGAAAGATGTATGGGAATGCAAATGTGGTGGCATCTGATCTGCGGGAACAGAACCCCCTGCTGGAAGGAACCGGCCCTTATGTATCTCTGGATGTGATGAACAAAGAAATGCTGCATGTGCAGGTGATACGGCAAAACATTACCCAGATATACCTGCTGGCAGCCATACTTTCCGCCACCGGCGAAAAAAATCCCGGTCTTGCCTGGAACCTGAATATGCAGGGATTGCTGAATGTGCTGGACATTGCCCGGGAAGAAAAATTGCACAAAGTATATTGGCCTTCTTCTATTGCAGTCTTTGGCCCCACTTCACCAAAGAAAAACTGCCCGCAGCAAACCGTTATAGAACCCTCCACCGTTTATGGCATCAGCAAATATGCCGGAGAGTTCTGGTGTAATTATTTTTTTCAGCGTTTCGGGGTAGATGTAAGAAGCATTCGTTATCCCGGGTTGATCTCTTACAAATCAGCGCCGGGTGGCGGCACTACTGATTATGCGGTGGAAATTTTTCATGAGGCACTGGAGGAGAAAAAGTATGAATGCTTTCTGAAAGAAGATACATACCTGCCAATGATGTACATGCCGGATGCTATCCGTGCCACTATCGAGCTGATGGAAGCACCCGCAGAAAAGATCCGTATCCGTACTTCGTATAATGTTTCAGGAATGAGTTTTTCGCCAAAAGAGATCGGGGCGGAGATAAAAAAACATATCCCGGGATTCTCTATTACCTACCAACCCGATTACCGGCAGATCATTGCCGACAGCTGGCCGCAAAGCATTGATGATTCAGTAGCAAGAAAGGACTGGGGATGGAAAGAAGAGTACGACCTGGCAGCAATGACGAAAGATATGTTTGAAAATCTGCCTGGTGGCAGACAGGCCTGATCCCAGCAGGCAAGCTGAAGTAAACGGATTATTTTTCTTCCAACCCATTCATCAATGCATACATTACAAGCCCGGCGGTATTGCGTACACCAATTTTTTCCATCAGTCCTTGCCTTGTTTGCCGGGTAATGCTTTTATCCTGTGGTTCCCTGCATAAGCTTTTAAGGATTTCTTTTTCATTACCGCTAAGCTCGATATGTTCATTAAAAGAAGGGATCAGATTATTTTTCAAAATCAGTTCTCTCAACAGCTCATTCTCAATAGGCTCATTGAAATAATAGCCATTTTCAGTCAGTGCATATATGGCACGTCGGATATCTTCCGGTTCGGTGTTTTTCAGCAGGTAGCCATTGGCACCGTTTTTCACCAGATGAGTAATGAATTTCTCGTCTTCATACATACTGATTACCAGTACTTTAATATGCGGATATTTTTTGCGAACTTCTTTGGTGGCTTCTATACCACCCATCACCGGCATCTTCAGGTCCATCAGGATGATATCAGGGCTTTGCGTTTGCAAAGTATCCAGTAATTCTGCCCCATTGTCCGCTTCGAAAAGGATGACGATGTTCTCATCAGCAGAGAGGATGGCTTTAAGCCCTTCTCTGAATACTTTGTAATCATCTGCTATGGCAACCGTGATCGGGTTCATGCCGCAATTGATTTTACCGGTACATGAATGTGAATACGGTAGCCATCTTCATCTTTGCTGAACCGGATAGATCCTTTCAGCAGGATGATACGGTTGCGGATATTTTTCAATCCCAACCCTTCTTTCAAAAAACTGAGTTCTTCAAACTGTTCCTGGGTAAGACCATCGCCATTATGAAAGATCTCCAGGTCCAGTTCATCACCTTTCAGCAAAGAACTTATCTGCAGCCGTTTGGCACCGGCATATTTTAAAATGTTATTGACAAGTTCCTGTATCATCCGGTAGGTGCTGATATCATCATCATGATTTTCAGACATATAGTGGTCATCCAGGTTAGTATCTGCTTCAATGACAGAACTGTTGACCGTTTTTTTAATGAAATCACGGATGGCTTCATTGAGGCCAAACTCTTTCAGAATATTAGAATGCAGGTTGTGCGAGATACCTCTTACTTTCTGGATCACTTCATTCAGCAGACTGCCGCCTTTTTCATGCATTTGCTGGTCCCTTTCATCCAATGCGGCCGCTTTGATACCAAGCAGGTGCAACTTGGCTGAGGAAAGAATGGCCCCCACTTCATCATGTAATGTTTCAGCAATACGATGGCGTTCTGTTTCTTCGCTCCGAACGGCAGCTTCTATAAGTTGGTTTTGCTGCTGCTCTTTCAGGCTTTGCATATTCTTCTGGTACTTCAGTTTCTTTCGCTGGCTGAAGATAAGGGCCACGAGAAAACTGGTAAAAAGGATAGCCATTACAGAAATACCTATTATGACCAGGTATTTGATATCAAGATCCTGCTTCATGCCGATGGTTTGATTGTTAAGTTAAGCCTTTCTTTCTTTCATCCTTCTCCCTCGCCCGAAATAATACGATCGCCAGAAGTATGCACAGAATGACATAGGAAATAGAAAATATCCGCATGGTGGTCCTTCCAAACTCTTCCATATGTTCGCTTATTACATCGTAAAACAGGAAAACAAAAAAATTAATGGCTTCGTATAAACTGACCCCTGTGGCAACAATAAAAGCGGGATGGTCCATCCATATGGTATCGCTTTCATCTTTGATAGAGTACAGAAAAAAAGAAATACAT
>JBEBIF010000436.1:0-3058 GCA_040080515.1 Chitinophagaceae bacterium
ATTCTTAGCAGGAATAGTAAGCAAGAAAATTGAAACAGAGGGGCAAAAAAACAGGGGACATCCGCTATCCGGAGGGTAAAATTGCAGCAATACAGGTTAAATGCTTACTCTTATCTTTTTTGATACATCACTTCCTTTACCAGCTTTACGGTCCGGGGCACATCCGGCAAGGCAGCCGCCACCAGGTTGGGTGCGTAGTGCAGTGGTGCATCTGCAGCAGTAATGCGGCGGATAGGGGCATCCAGGTAGTCAAACCCCTCTTTTTGTATGCGATAGGTGATCTCAGAAGAAATAGAGGCAAAGGGCCACTGTTCCTCCACGATCACCAGGCGGTTTGTCTTCTTTACGCTTTCGAGTATGGTCATCCAGTCCAGCGGACGGATCGTTCTAAGGTCAATCACTTCAGCACTGATTCCTTCCTTCTCCAGTTCGGCAGCAGCAGCCAATGCCACTTTCATCATTTTATTAAACGAAACAATGGTCACATTCCGGCCAGCTCTTTTCACATCAGCTTTGCCTAATTCTATATAGTATTCCGCTTCAGGCACATCGCTTTTATCTCCATACATCTGCTCGCTTTCCATAAACATTACGGGGTCTTCTTCATACCGGATGGCCTGTTTCAGCAACCCCTTAGCATCATAACCATTACTGGGAGAAACCACTTTAATTCCGGGTATATTGGCATACAAAGATTCAAAGGCAGTGGAGTGTTGTGCGCCTAATTGGCCTGCAGAACCATTACCACCACGAAATACAATTGGACAGGATATTTGCCCACCGCTCATTGCCAGCATTTTAGAAGCGGTATTCAATATTTGGTCTAAAGCTAAAACAGCAAAATTCCAGGTCATGAACTCCACAATCGGGCGCAGGCCATTTTGTGCGGAGCCTACCCCAACGGCAGTAAAGCCCAGTTCAGAGATAGGGGTATCGATAACCCGCCGCGGGCCAAATTCTGCCAGCATACCCTGGCTTACCTTGTAGGCGCCATTATATTCCGCCACTTCCTCCCCCATCAGGTACACCCTGTCATCCCGTCTCATTTCTTCGCTCATTGCTTCACGAAGCGCATCCCTGAATGCTATTGATCTTGCCATCTTTATAGTACTTTTTTATCCCGATTTTATCAGGAGGGGCAAATTTAAGTGAGAAGGCGGATAAAACCTAAAATTGAAAAGCCCGGACTATTACTGCCCGGGCCCCTGATCATATCATTAAATTAATTTCTAGTTTTCACCAATGCATTCGCTCTTGTACCTATTTACAAATCGTTCCAGGTCAGATTCAGTCATTTTGGCTACATCATTCATATCGGGATAAAAAGCCTCCAATTTATTAAGAATACATTGGCAATAACTTCGTGCCACCGAACGGCTCCCTCCACCTTCAACCGCCTTTGCTTCGCAATTTGTCAAAAAACTATTTTTTTCAGATTCCGGCCAGTTGCTGGTTGCATTATTTCCCTGGTTGTTATTAGTTCCTTTTATAGTAGCTGCACACTCTTCTCCTATCCTTTTTCCTTCGGCTTCCGAGCTGTTTTTATCCATATCAGCTAAAGAAGAATATTTTTTTTGGAATTTCTCCAAAGCACATGGACAAATCTTATTTGCAAGTTCCTCGTTACCTTCCATGGACTGCATGCATTGTGAATTAAATGATCTGATATCGCTGGACGACCATTCTCCCCCATCAGTAAAGCTTCCATTTTTACTATCCTTATCATCGCTGGTGCCGTTTTCTTCCTGGCTCCGGTAATCTTCTCTTTCCTTACGGTCATATCCTTTGTCACGGGTATTTTTCTCTTTGTCCTTGCAAGCCGCAAAAGAACTGACTGCCAGTAACAGGATGAGCAACTGTTTCATGTTTATGGTTTTGGTTAGATACGAAGGTATTAATTCCCCGGAACTGAACGATAACACTTTTGTGGGATTCCTTTTCTGTAATAAGCACGGGATACGGCTTGAAATCACTCGCCTATCTGAAATTTTTCGCCTACGGCATTTACCCGGTAAAATTTCCCGTCCTCCACCAAGAGGCCTTCTGAAAACCCTTTGGCATGATACACATCTGTATTGAACAATTTGCCATTGAAAAGAGTACTTACCGTATCTGAAATAACGGTATGACCTGTAGCGATATATTTTACCCCATAGATTCGGAGTGTACTATCCACTTGTGCCTGTGTGGCCAGGTTTTTCCCGGTATAATACCCCCTGTACCAAAATGGGCCCAGGTCGCTGTATAGCAATTCCACTTTCGCATCATTGTACTTATTTGAAGAATCCGGGTAAAATGGCCTCGCCAGTTTATTAATGCGGGTGGCAGAGATATCTATACTATTAAGAAGAGCAGAAATGCCGCCATGTGCAAAAAGTATATCCCCCACTTTTTCTACAATGTTTTTGGTACGCAGCCAGCGGCCGAGTTCAGTATGCTCACTGAACAGTGCCATATAGTCTTCATTCATTAAAGCCGATGCTTCAAAATACTTGGGATTTACATAGCGAATATCACCGCTCATATTCATGATCTCATGATTTCCCAGTACAAAATGCACATACCCGCCTGCAGCTTTGGCTTTTTCCTCTAATGAATAGATCAGCCAGAGTACTTCCGTTACCTGGTTGCCCCTGTCAAAAAAATCGCCGGTAAGTACCAGGTGTCCGTTGCCATAGGTCCATTGAAGGTTGTCATCTATCACCCCGTTGCCCTGCAGCAGTTTACGGATCGCTTTGAAGTTTCCTTCGATATCGGAAATGATCAGCATTTTACCTGTGTGAGAGAATTCAGATTTTTCGTTTTGAAGGTCTTTTTTCAAAGCAACGGTAAATATCTTTCCGGGTTCATCTGTTGCCACCCGTAATACGGTATTTTCTTTTTGAGAAAGAGGGATGCTGTCCATCCGGGCCGTTTTTACCCCGCCATTATCATAAACATACTTTACAAACACCTGGTTGTTCCGGTATATGACATAGGGGCCATCATATTGATTTGCCTGTGTGGAAGGTGTGCCGCAATTATCCTCGGGCAACATAAATCCCGCCAGCAGAAATGG
>JBEBIF010000437.1:0-3049 GCA_040080515.1 Chitinophagaceae bacterium
CCTTAGCATCACTGGCGCTGCCGCTTATTTCATCTTTGGGGATAATGATGTCGGCAAGCAGGGTAATGGTTGCAAACTCTTCGGGAGTAAAGAATTTTTCTTTGGCCAGTAATTCTTTTTCATATTTCAACTCATCCGGGTTGCGGTCCAGATTAAAGGTTATATCCTCTTTAACGCTGGTCGTTTTCTTATCCGTTTCCTTACAACCGGCAATGGCAACAGGTGCAGCGATGGCGCCGGTAACGATTAGTTTGAGAGATTTTCTTCTGTCCATAATAAAACCCCCAACCCCCTAAAGGGGGCTTTTAGACTCCGTGGTTGGCAGAGTGTTTTGTTTTGTCAAATTGTTTAGTTCTTTTATTTTCTGAGTAATACTACTGATCACATTCTCAGGTGTTCTTATTACCTCATCGTTTGTAAATCTCACCAGGTTATAACCCCAACGAATTAATTCTTTTTCCCTTCTTTCGTCAATTTCCTTTATTTCTGCTTTCTCATGTATTGATCCATCTACTTCGATAATAAGTTTTACTTTATGACAATAAAAATCGGCAATATAAATGCCTATTGGATGTTGCCTTCTTATTTTTAATCCATCAATTCCCTTTTTCAGTTGGATCCACAGAGCAGTTTCAGCATCTGTCATGTTTTTTCTCAATTGTTTCGCATTTTCAAAGATTAAATACGAAGCACCTTCAAACATACCACCTGTTTTATACGGATTCTTCATAGACCCCCAACCCCCTAAAGGGGCTTTTAGACTCTGCGATTCGCAGAGTGTTTTTGTTTATTACTATTGTTCCTAACCCCTAAACCCTTAAAGGACTTTCAAACCTTTCAGACACTAAAGCCCCCTTTAGGGGGTTGGGGGTTGTGTCTTAAATGTTCTGCTTCTTCATCTCCTCCACAATATATTCGCTGGCCCTCATGCTCAATGCCAGTATCGTCCAGGTGATGTTCTTATCTGCCTGGCTTACAAATTGCCCTCCATCCACACAAAACAGGTTTTTACAATCATGTGCCTGGCTCCATTTATTCAGCGCCGATTTTTTGGCATCATTCCCCATCCGTACCGTTCCGGCTTCATGAATGATCTCTCCGGGTTTAGCCAATCCCCATTGGTTCTTTTCATTATCATCCGCACCCCAGGTTACTACGGCACCCATATTATGCATTACTTCTTTGAATGTTTCCTTCATATGTTTCGCCTGTTTGATCTCATGCTCCGTCCATTTAACATTGAACTTTAAAACAGGTATTCCATACTTATCCACTACGTTCGGATCAATGGCACAGTAATTACTTTCAATAGGAATGGCTTCACCACGGCCGGCCATACCCACACCGCAACCATAGAAAAAACGATAATCCTCTTTCAGCGAAGCACCATAGCCACCGCCTTCTTTTTGCTTTCCATTCACTACATACTTGCCGTTCAGGTTTTCAATGCCCCAGCTGAATCCATAGGAAGGCTGGCTCATTCCACCCCAGTATTCTATATGGTAGCCTCTTGGGAAATCTAATTTTTTATTGTCTAACCACCACGGTGAGTACACATGCAAACCACCCACACCATCCTCGTTGTACCTTTTTCTGTTGAACAATTGCGGCAAGATACCACCCATGGCAGCGCCGGTGGAATCATGCAGGTATTTGCCTACCACATTGCTATCATTCGCCAATCCGTTGGGATGACGTTCAGATTTGGAATTGAGTAATAACCTGGCACTTTCACAGGCACTGGCTGCAAGTACCACCACCCGTCCTTCTACCTGGTATTCCATCAGATCATCCTTACTGATATAAGAAACACCGGTGGCTAATCCTTCTTTATTGGTAAGTACTTCTCTTGCCATCGAATTGGCCATCACATCAATGTTCCCTGTTTTCATGGCAGGATAGATCAATACATTGGGGGAGGAGAAATCGGCTTTGGCAATACTGCAGTTCCTGTTGCATTGCCCGCAAAAGAAACAAGAGCCCCGGTCATCATTCAGTTTTTCGGTAAGAATAGACAAGCGGGATGGAATTATTTTTACACCAGCCTGCGTGGCCGCATTTTTAATGAACAATTCATGCAATCTTGGTTTCGGTGGTTTTAAAAAAATACCATCCGGATCATTCTCCAGTCCTTCATTGGTGCCAAATATGCCAATGAGTTTATCAACCCGGTCATAATAAGGTTTCACATCCTCATAACCGATCGGCCAGTCATCGCCCAATCCATCAATACTCTTTCTTTTAAAATCTTTTGGTCCGAAGCGAAGGGAGATGCGTCCCCAGTGATTGGTACGTCCGCCAAGCATCCGTGCCCGCCACCACATCCAGTCTGTACCGGTTTCTTTGGTATAAGGCTCACCCTCCACCGACCAACCGCCATAGCAAGCGTCAAAATCCCCAAAGGGACGATTTTTGGTGCTGGCACCACGGCGGGGAGAATCCCACGGATTTTTTAATTGGGTCACATTTTTTTGCGGGTCATACATATACCCGGCTTCTATGATGCACACTTTTAATCCGGCATTGGCCAATATATAAGCAGCCATGCCACCACCGGCACCGGAGCCCACAATTACCACATCGTATTTTTTAGGTTGTTTTTTTACCTGGAGATCTCCCATACAGTAAAGAAAGTTTTTTGGTTGAATGAAACAACAATTTACAGTATTGCGTTTATGTCACCGAAGAAATCAGTTAAAACTTCTGCACAGACCGGTTTGTGTATCTTTAAATTAAATTCATGGTTTAATGAAACGCTTCTGTATGTTTCTTGCATTCCTGGCGCAGCTGTTTTCCGGAAAGGCCCAAAAAGATGGGTTTGCAAAATACCCGGTGTACAAAGGAACCGACCTGGGACTTACCTATACTAATATAAGATCCAACTTTAAAATATGGGCACCCACAGCACAGAACGCACAACTTCTGATATATGAGGAAGGCACCGGCGGGGAAGTCATTCAAAGATTGGTCATGCACAAAGGGGAAAGTGGCACCTGGTGGACAGTAATTCCGGGTGACCCGGCCGGTAAGTTTTACACCTTCCGGGTGG
>JBEBIF010000438.1:0-3042 GCA_040080515.1 Chitinophagaceae bacterium
GTCCAATTCCAAACCAAAATTCCCTATTATGAGAAAAAGCTATAGCTTTTTTGCAGCCTTGTTCATGGCTTGCCTCTTTTCGATAACTGCTAATGCACAAACTGTAACCATTTCCGGTAACGTAGCCAATGCCACTTCCAAAGAAAATGTTCCCGCTGTTTCTGTTGTTGTAAAAGGTACCAGCCAGGGTACATATACCAACTCCAACGGTGGTTTCAGTCTCAAAGTAGCCAAGTTGCCAGTAACACTGGTTATCAGTTCCATTGGGTATGAAACTCAGGAACTTACCGTTACCGATGCATCAAAGCCCGTACAAGTAGATTTTAAAGTAAATAACACCCTCGGACAGGAAGTAGTGGTGGCCGCAACAAGGGCACCCCAGCGTCTTCTGGAATCACCTGTTACTGTTGAAAGAATGAGTAGCTCTGTGATCAGAAATGTGGCAGCGCCTTCTGTATATGAAGCCATCACCAACCTGAAAGGTGTGGATGTGCATACTGCCAGTTTAACCTTCCGCACCGTTACCACCCGTGGCTTTGTAAGCAGTGGTAATACCCGCCTCAATCAATTGGTGGATGGAATGGACAACCAGGCACCCGGTCTCAACTTTGCAGTGAGCAGCATCGTAGGTCTTACCGATCTGGATGTGGACAATGTGGAAGTACTGTCCGGTTCTTCTTCAGCCTTATATGGTTCCGGCGGTATGAACGGTACTGTTCTGATCACCAGTAAGAATCCTTTTAAATACCAGGGTTTCAGCTTTAATGTGAAGCAGGGTATCATGCATGTGGACAAAAAGCAAAGAAGCGCAGCTCCTTATAACAATATCGCCATGAGATGGGCAAAGTCACTCAATGACAAAGTGGCTTTCCGGATATCCGGTGAATTGATCCGTGGTAGTGACTGGCAGGCCAATGACTACAGGAACAAACAACAAATTGGAATCCTGAGTAATGTGGTTGGTGGTAACAGACAGAATGATCCCAATTTCAATGGTGTAAATATCTATGGCGATGAGACCAGTGTGAACATCGGACAACTGGCCGCTCTTTTAAGTTCTGGTGTTAATGCAACAGTACTGGCACAAAGCGGTGGACTTGTTAACCTTCAGGCCGCAGCCAATTCTTATTTTACAGCAATTGGCAATCCTCTTTATCCATCAAATGCACAGGTGGCAGGATATATTGGATTGTTCCCCGCATCTGTTCAGCCGGCAGCCCAATTATATCTGCCTATGTACCTCGGCCTTACAAGAAATTATTTTGGAAACAGCAATAACGTTACCAGGACAGGTTACGAAGAAAAGAGCCTGGTAGATTATAATACGTTGAACGTAAAACTGAATGCCGGTGTGTACTGGAATATCAGTGATAAAATTGAAGCCTCTTTCAACACCTATTTTGGAACAGGTACTACCGTTTATACCGGTGCTAACCGCTACTCACTGAGAAACTTTAAGATGGCACAGCACAAGCTGGAATTTAAAGCCAAGAACTGGATGCTCCGGGGTTATACCACACAGGAAAATGCCGGTGAATCTTATATCGGTGATGCCGTTGGTGCTTTTATTAATGAAGCATGGAAACCCAGTGTGAACTCCAGCAGCCTTACAGCAATAGGCGGTTCCTGGTTTCCACAATACCTGCTTACTTATTCCGAAGGCAGACGCCAGTCAAATGGTGCCGCAGCCGACATAACATTACACACCGCAGCCCGTGCTACTGCTGATATCGGAAGGTTTTTACCAGGAACACCTCAGTTCATTGCAGCTGCTAATACGATCAAGAATACACCAGTAAGCAAAGCCGGTGGTGCTAAATTCCTGGATAAATCTGATCTATATGCTGCAGAAGCACAAGTAAACATTTCTGATGCCGCTCATTTCTCCGATAAATTGGAAGTGCTTGCCGGAGCAAACTGGAAACAGTGGGCTATGAACTCACAGGGTACGATCTTCTCAGATACCACACAGGTGATCCGTGTAAATGAATATGGTGGTTATATACAATTGAAAAAGAAATTACTGCGTGATGTGTTGACGCTGATCGCATCAGGACGTTATGATAACCAAACAAATTTTGAAGGTAAGTTCACTCCCCGTTTGGCAGCCGTTATACGTGTGGCAAAAGACAACAATATCCGTTTGTCTTACCAGACCGCTTATCGCTTCCCTTCCAACCAAAACCAGTACATAAGCCTTCGTTTAGGTGGCGGTAGCAGCTACCTCATCGGTTGTTTGCCAGAGTTCCAGAGCTATTACAAACTGAATTCAACCCGTCCTGGTTATACAGCAGCCAGCGTATTGAACTACAGGGCTGGAACACCGGGTGACTCCAGCCGCCTGGTAGCAGCAACTTATAAAGAAGTAAAACCAGAGACCGTAAGATCTTATGAGATAGGCTATAAAGGGCTCATCGGCAAAAAATTATTGTTTGATGCGTATTTCTATTACAGCAAGTTTGAAGATTTCCTGCTCAGCACAGCAGTAGCACAATCACAGATACCCGGCAGCAAACTGGGAGTATATTCACCATTCAGCACTGATAACGTTTCCTATGTTCAGAATTCAGATCAGACAGTTACCTCACAGGGCTGGGGTGTGGGTATCGAATACAAATTGGTCAAAAATTATATGCTGTATGGTAACCTGTTCTCTGATGTACTGAAAGATGTTCCGGTTGGAGAAGTAACATTCTTTAACGCACCTAAATACCGCTACAATATTGGTTTGAGAAATGATAACGTGTACAAGAACATTGGTTTCAACGTGGTGTTTAAATGGCAGGATAACAACTTCTACGAAGGAACATTTGTATCCGGCACACTCCCTTACTTTGGCTGGTGGGATGCACAGGTTTCTTACCGTCCCGCAGGAACCAAGAGTACGTTCCGTATTGGTGGTACCAACCTGGGTAACCAATACCAGCGCACCGGTTTTGGTAGCCCTGCAGTAGGAGGTTTGTACTACATGAGTTATGGTTGGAATTTATTCTAAGAAACTATGGGTTTTAAGTATAAGGTCCCGCTTCGGCGGGACTTTTT
>JBEBIF010000066.1:0-13053 GCA_040080515.1 Chitinophagaceae bacterium
GCGCCAGCTTTCGCTATTTCAATTGAACAGCCGGCGCCAATTCCGCTGCTGGCGCCCGTTACGATTGCTACTTGACCTTTTAATTTCTTTTCCATGATTTTTTTTAATAGAGGTTTAATACAGGCAGATGCTGCCCGGTCCGTTTAATTTGATTAATGTTGTTTTTGATTAGTGATATCTCAAAATCCAGAAGGATATTATTATAATTTTGAAAAGCCTCTTCAGCGCTGGAAAATGGGTTAGTATATTTAAAATCACCAGTGTGCTTTTCTCTTTCGGCCATATAATAGAAATTGTCTGCCGATTGCAGCCTTCCCCATACTTCAATTGCGCTGTTCCGTTTGCTGTCCATAACCATGTTCTCAATTGAATAGATCTTTTTTACTGTATTGTTCTGCATCATGTTACTACTCCATACACAATTAACATCCGATTTGTCCTCCCATGAAATAGTTTGTGGTACGTCGTAAACATCCTTTGGATAACAGGTATTCAGCATAGCTGATGGAGTTGAAAACCGGTACTTTCTATTTTCCAGCACTGCAGCAGGCAGTGCGTCCAGGAAATCAAATACCCCGCTTTCCCGTTTCTTATATATTCCGAAGGTTTCATAATTCATAAAAAGATTGATCAATTCTGTGGTTTCCGGAAAGGCGTGCAGCCAGGAAGCAAATTTGCCGGCAGTCAGGGGATGCTCCGACCAATTCGCATCATCAAACCTGAATGCGATATCATCTGAAAGAGTGGTATTCCGGAGCAACAGGCCAAAGTCATTAACACCAGGAGCGGCATATATTTGGTTCGGGCTGCGGCCCTGTAGCAGCGTCTCCAGTCCTTCGCAAAGAATGCCTTTATAACCAAAGCCTGCCATAAGCCGGGCAAGCTCGTTATTATAGATCAGTTCAGTATTTCTGAAAACAGCAGGTTTGATCCCAAAGATTTCTTTTACGAGAGAAGAATGCTTTTCAACCTGCCTTTTAAATTCCTTTTTGGAATGAAGGTAACAGAGTGAATGATAATACGTTTCCGCAAGTATTTCAACGCAACCGGTTCCGGTCAATTTTTTAAATGAATCAATCACATCTGGCCGGTACGACCTCAACAGTTCCAGTGTTGTTCCGCTTATAGAGAAGCTGACCCTGAATTTTCCATCCTGCTCTTTTATCGAACGGTAAAGCACCTCATTGGCCGGCAGGTAACAGTTGTCGGCCATGAAGTCCATTGTTTCCTTATTTGCGGCTGCATCCTCATACGAATGAACGATCTGTATATCCAGCGGCTGGTATTTTTTCAGCTGGTAGGGCTGATGTACTTTAAAGTATAGGCAAACAGCGGTCATTGATTTTCTTTAAACAGTGGGGAAAAACAATCCCCGCTTTGCGGGGATGTCTTCCCATATAGTAACTCTAAATCCAAATTTTTTTGTCAGTGCAAAGCTATAATGTGCCTCGTCCGGCCATTGTCATACTGCTTACATTGCGGAGAAAAAAAACTAATTCCATGCAACAGGATTATGCAGTTCAATGCTTTTGCGGTTATAATAAAGCATACCGGAACTCCTCAGTTCATTCAATAGCATGTTCACACTTTGCCGGGAAGTAGAAATAAAACCTGCGATGTCGCTATGGGTAAGGTAATTGTTCAGCACGATCTTATCGCCCATGCGGTTGCCATCGGTACGTGCCCAGTTTTTGATGAAGCGGATCAGCCGGTCTTTAGTATCATGAAACACCAGGTCTGCATGGCGGTTTTCCAATCGCTGCAACTTGCTGTTCACTTTTTTGGCATAGCTGAGTGCCAGCATTGGATTTTCCTCCAGTATCCTTTTAAAATCACTTACATGGAATGAACAAATGACAGTATTGGCAGTAAGCGCATCGGCAGATTCATACTGGTTAAACTGGCCTTCCAGGCCCAGGTCACCAAAAATATCCGGCTCTGTCAATATATCTTTTACCAGGTCGTTATCTGCATCACTGTTATCAGTGATCTTTACTTTTCCCTTTACCAGGAAATGCACACGGGTACAGCTTCCTTCGCCATAGCCGATCTGCTCATTACGATAAACGGTCCTGATCCTTGCAACAGCTGCCGCTTCTATTAACTTTTGTTCCGACAATAAAGCCAGCATGGGATGATTTTTCAGGTAGAAGTATTTCATTTCGTCTGACATAGTTGTAAGTTTTAAAGGTTTATAACTTGGTTTAGTTTAGTTGGTTTGATAATGCGTTTTCAATTTTACTGATCAGCACATTTCTTGGAACAAGGCCTCTTACATGATCAATGATCTTTCCACCTCTAAAAAATAGTATAGTAGGCAACTCCATTACTCCATACTCATCTTCAAGGCCTGATTCCATTTCCACATCTACAGTGAAAAAATTTACCTGCCCTTTATAAGAACCTGCCAGTTCTTCATAGATTGGTGCTATTATCTGGCAGGCACCACTCCAATCCAGTTTAAATTGAACCAGCGATAATTTCATGCTTTCAATTATTTCCTTCCCGAATTCCTTTTTTGAAATCATCCTGTTCATACTTTTTGTTTTAATACAACGCTCTTAGCCAA
Source organism: Chitinophagaceae bacterium (assembly GCA_040080515.1). Lineage (GTDB taxonomy): Bacteria > Bacteroidota > Bacteroidia > Chitinophagales > Chitinophagaceae > JJ008. Next base: position 2,570 of record JBEBIF010000066.1, read on the forward strand.
TCGTCGTGCCAAAATCATCATCATCCTGACAACAACCGCTGAAACCCTTTACAGTAAAGGGTTTCAAAATTTTGATCCAATGAATGAAGCAGTGATTCCTGCGCTTTTTTTCCCAACCTATTGGGAGAATTCCTAACTATTGGGAATTTCTTTTTTTAATTTTTCAGCTTTCGTCACAATGCATCACAGCAGACTGGTTGTTAATAAAAACTGAATCGTTGATGCTGTCGCATGGCTGACAGCATCTGCTGGTACCGGAATCTACATTTGGGCTCACAAAAACATTTTGCAGAAACCAATTAATAAATCAACTATGACAATCAACTGGGCAGTCACCGGGATCTGGGCATTAAAAATACTCGCAGCACTTATCCTTCTTCAAACATTGTATTTCAAATTCACCGGTGCTGAAGAATCGGTTTATATTTTTTCAACGATCGGCATGGAACCATGGGGAAGGATCGGAACGGGTGTGCTTGAGTTGATAGCTGCCGTACTTATCATTTATCCCCGCACTACTATTTTCGGGGCTTTGCTGGGCGCCGGTTTAATGAGCGGGGCCATTTTCTTTCATCTTACCAAACTCGGGATAGCCGTACGGGGAGACAAAGGGCAGCTTTTCATCTATGCATTGCTTGTATTGCTCTCCTGTTCTGTACTGTTGCTTATAAGCAGGAAAGAAATCATACGTCTTTTTAATCATCTTTTAAAGCAGTGATCAACTGCAAAAACCATTTAAACCGTTTTTATGTTACTGAAGAAACCAATAGAAGATGTATTTATCCAGTTAAGCGATTCACTCACTCAGCTTACGGACAGCGAATACACACAACCCAGCAAGATACTTTTTAATGCTACCATTGGTCAGCATGTAAGACATATCATAGAACTTTTTCAATGCCTGGAAAATTCCTATACTACGGGAGTGGTAAACTATGAAAAAAGGAAAAGGGATTATAAGATAGAGTCCGATAAGGATTTTGCTGCTTTGCAACTGCGGCGGATATACCGCAACCTGGGCAAGCCCAACAAGCACATTTCTCTTGAAGCGGAAGATTATAATGAAACCGCTGAAACAGTAACCATACCCAGTAACTATTTCAGGGAGATCGCATACAACCTGGAGCATACCATCCATCACATGGCATTGATACGGGTGGGTATAAATGAAGTTTCTTCAATTGTGCTTCCCGATGAATTCGGTGTGGCCTATTCAACTATAAAATTCCGTCAGCAATGTGCACAGTAACCTTTATTCCTGTAAAGGACAAAGTATTCATTACTTCTAACCGCGATGAAAAATGCCGCCGGAAAAATGCCGCTCCGCCATCCTGCTATATGCACAATGACTGGAGACTGCTTTATCCAAAAGATGCAGAAGCCGGGGGCACCTGGATAGCTTTGAAAGAGAATGGTGATGCGGCAGTATTGCTTAACGGTGCGTTTATCAGGCATCATTCGCAACCACCTTACCGCAAAAGCAGGGGTGTTGTTTTCCTGGATGTGCTGGCATCAAAACATCCTTCACTTACGTTTTCCAGGATCGATCTGAAAAGTATTGAGCCATTTACCCTTATCCTTTTTGAAAAAAAATGTCTGTACCAGTTCAGGTGGGATGGTCATGAAAAATTTTGCAGGCAATTATCTGCAAACCGTCCGCATATCTGGTCATCGGCCACATTATATGATGGATTAGTGATCAAAAAAAGAGAGCAATGGTTTGCCGGATTTCTTAACCGGATCAACCAGCCCACGCAAGCAGATATAATCAATTTTCATAAGTTCAGCGGAGATGGGGATGTGGCGAATGACCTGCTGATGAACCGGGATAATGTGTATTCGACTGTAAGTATTACCAGCGTTTTGCTAACTGCAGACAGGGGAAGCATGAAATACCTTGATCTGAAAATAAGTAGATCATCAGAGATAAAAATTGAATTACTCCATTCACAAACGGCAATATGATCAAAAAACTATTATACCGGCCCTTTTTTATCAGGCTATTCAATTGGGAATACTGGCCCTTTCACCTGGTGTATGCACCGATCTACCTGTACTGGCTTTGGTTGTGCCTGAGATCCCGTTCATTTTTCTTTTTCAATACAGCAAACCCATCCATCAGGAATGGTGGTTTCCTGATGGAATCCAAAAAAGAGATCTACGACCTTATCCCTTCTGAATATTATCCCCCGACTTTATTTTTCAGAAAAGGAACCCCGGGCAAAGAGATCCTGGAAACAATACACAGCCGGCAGTTAAAATTTCCCCTGGTGGGAAAACCGGATATTGGAATGCAGGGGCTTTCTGTAAAAAAGCTCGAAACAGAAACCGAATTGCTCGAATACACATTCACCTCAAAAGTTGATTTCCTGGTACAGGAATTTATACCCTTTAAAAATGAGGCCGGCATTTTCTATTACCGCTATCCGTCTGTAGAAAAAGGAACAATTTCCGGCATTGTAAGTAAAGAGTTTCTTACTGTAAAAGGCGATGGCATATCATCGATCCCGGAATTATTACAACAGGACAAACGATATATTCTGCAATTGCCTGTACTGGAAAGAACCTTTGGAAAAAAATTAGACAGAGTTTTGCCAAAAGGAGAAGAATTTGTACTGGTGCCATACGGTAATCATGTAAGAGGTGCAAAATTTACAGATGCCAGCCACCTGATCGATAAAGAGCTGATGGGTGTTATTGATGCTGTATGCAGCCAGGTGACCGGGTTTTACTATGGCCGCCTGGATATACGCTACAACACCTGGGAGGAGTTAAGACAAGGCAAAAATTTTTCCATTATTGAATTGAATGGTGCAGGAAGTGAACCTACTCATATTTACGATCCAAAACATTCCGTCTTTTATGCCTGGAAAGAGATCATCAGGCATCTGAACATTTTATGGAAAATAAGCGCTATCAACCACCGGCAACTGGATAAGCCCTACATGAAAATTTCCGATGGCCTGCAATTGCTGAAAGATAATAAACAATATGTGAAACTGATTACTGACAACCTCCCCCGGAGAGCATAGCTGCCGGCGGCAAGACGATACTTTCTATTCTTCCCGTTTGATCCCCATTTTTTTCATTCTTGCCTCAAGAGTGGTTGGGTTTAATCCAAGGATCTTTGCTGCCCCCTTTTCGCCGCTTACCTTCCAGTTGGTCTTGTTAAGAACTTCTATGATATGCTCTCTTTCCACATCTTCCAGCCTGGTAGTGACAGCAGTCGTTTTTCCTGCCTGAATTTTTTTTGTGGGCACCCATTCTCCATATTCCAGCACTCCATCACGGCTTAGTATCATAGCTCTTTCGATAATATTTTCCAGCTCACGGATATTACCAGGCCAGTCATAGGCCACCAACGCATCCATTACTTCCGGAGGAATAGCTGTTACTTTTCTACCGATCTTTCCTTCGTGTTTCTGGCAAAAATGTTTTACCAATAATGGTACATCCTCTTTCCGGTCTCTCAGCGGGGGACAAATGATAGGAAAAACATTGAGCCGGTAATACAGGTCTTCCCGGAATTCTTTTTTTTCAATTGCCTGTTGCAGGTTGCGGTTGGTAGCAGCGATTACCCGCACATTTACTTTTAAGGTTTTCGGGTTCCCCAATCTTTCAAATTCGCCTTCCTGTAAAACCCGCAGCAATTTTGCCTGCAACTCCACTGGCAGCTCACCTATTTCATCCAGGAAGACCGTTCCGCCATCTGCCAACTCAAAGCGACCGATCTTTTTATCCATGGCCCCCGTAAAAGCCCCCTTTTCATGACCGAATAGCTCGCTTTCAATTAGATTGGCCGGCAAAGTGGCACAATTTACTTTTACCAATGTCCGCTTGCTGCGGTTGCTGATGTTATGAACAGCCCTTGCTATCAGTTCTTTTCCGGTTCCTGATTCGCCTAATATCAATACGGTGGCATCAGTGGAGGCAACCTGTTCAATTTGCCGCAATATTTTTTGAAAATCCTTGCTCTTACTTATGATCTCTTCAAAATTGTAATTCAATTTTATCTCTTCCTGCAAATATTGGTTCTGCGCTTCCAGCCGTTTCTTCTCCTGTTCCATCAGCACTTTCTCGGTAATGTCCACAAACATGGTCCGTGTAAATTGTCCGCCGGGGTCCGGGTTCGACCACCATTGTATCCATATTGGCTTTCCGTTATCTTTCCGGCGAAGTTCAAGTACCACGCCACTTGTATCTACCCCACGTCCAATAGATTCAAATGCATCTTTCAGGCGGCGTTGGGCATCTGGTGTATCCGGGATAAATGAAGCGCCATAAGTGCCAGCTACCTGGTCGGGCCTTATACCAAGTATTTTCATTGCTGCCCGGTTGGCTTTTATAAACTTCGAATCCAGCCCCTCATGTACATAAGCGATCGGCGCTTCTTCAAATAGATCTCGAAACCGGTCTTCACTTTCATTTAGCAAAAGTTGCAGCTGGTTGTTAGCAACCTTCAATTTTTCTTCCGCTATCAATCTGTCTATTTCTGCTCCAGCCCTGGCTGCAAAAATGCGGAGTATGGCAAGCTGATTATGCTCATGCAGCATTGGCATCTTGTCAAAGGCTGCGATGTTCCCGATCACTTTTCCGGATGAGGGACTGTATATAGGCACAGCCACCCACGATTTTATTCCTTTCTCCTTAGGAAAGGATTCATCAAGTTTATCGGCGCAAAAAAATTCTTTCCCCTGCATCACAATCTCACAAGGGGTACCATTGGTATCGTATTCTATATTCTCCAGTACTTCTTTCCTGTCCACATAAGAAAGCATTCTTAATTTTGTAACCTCATTATTAGAGCAGGAAACAACCATGGAGTAACGGACGTTCAGGGTTCCGGTGATAAATTTTGTAAGCTCCCGGAAATAGTCTTCGCCAGTCACACTGGAAATGCTTTCAGAAATAGTACGCAACAATTCTTCATCCGCTTTCCGTTGACGGATATCCCGTACAATGCTGCAGGTATATTCCTTGCCTTCAAAGACAATATGGTTTTGGGTGATCTCAATATCAATGATCTCGCCGTCCTTTCTTTTAAAAGCTGAATCAAAGACCACTTTCTTTTCTGTACGCAACCGGTTCCACACAGCATCCCAGTTATGCTTTTGTACATTTATATTCAGATCGAATACATGGCGTTGCAACAACTCGTCTTTAGTGTACCCGGAAAGTTCCGCTGCACCTTCATTTACCTGCCAGATACCTCCTTCCTCATTGATCCAGAAAATAGCTTCGTTCAAATGGTTTAAGGTAAAAGCATAAAACTCATTCTCCTTCATCTGGTAATGCAATTCGGCATTCTTGCTAATCAATTCCTTTTCTGTTCGTATTCTTTCCAGTTCAGCGCCAATACGGTCTGCAAAGATCTTCAGTACCGCAGTCTGATTTTTCTCATCTGTTACGGGATCAGGGTCTGTTGCGGCGATATGTCCTAATATTTCCCCGGTAGTGGGGCTGGTAATAGGTGCTCCCACATACGCTTCTATACCTTTTGCAGCAGGAAACCGTTTTTGGGCCCCTTCAGGCATAAAAAAAGTATCCCCGTTCATCATCATCTGGCAGCCGGAATCATTAGTATTATACTCAAAGTTATCCAGTATGTTTTTCCCTTCTACAAAGACAATGGTACGCAGACGGGTCTTTGTTTCATTGGCGCATTCAGCAATAAAACAATACTTCATACCAAGGTTCATTGTGATACGCTTGGCGATCTCAAGCAGAAAGTCATGACCCGTCAATCCCGACGTAGCTTCGGAAACAGCCTGCAACAGGCCTTTCTCAGTAAAATTGACAGTTTTAGGCATATCCCGACCGGCGAATTTGGCAGAACTAAGTTAATAAATGTTCCGGCGAAGTTACAATGCCTGTTTTCACTTATTGTCCAGTAGCAGACAATGACTGGCCTTATTACACCAGGTTCATATTTAATTCTGCTAATGCCCTTCGCCAGCTACTTCACAGAAAGAAAATACCCTTTAAAATGGATGAGAACAGAGTGCATCGTAAAGGAAAGTGCTGCACCAAATAGTGCAAGCCCTTTCCTTTATATAATACCAACCAAATACCAGCAACCCGAAATTGCCAAACCCATTGACCGAAAGTTCACCATCCGGTCTGGCTGGCAAAATGAGTTTGAAATAGCGTTGTAGTGAATGGCCAATGACTATCGACTATCGACTATTGACTCTCGCCCATATCTATCATACTCCTGCCTCAACTCTTTTCCTCCTTCCCTCTTTTATCCTCTTAGCTTATCTTTGTTTAATGCAATTCTCTTCCTCCCTCCTGGAAAATGCGGTCAACGAGTTTGCCAAACTCCCCGGTATTGGTAAAAAAACGGCATTGCGCCTTGTATTGCATTTGCTCAAACAGGATACCAAAGAAGTAGGTCATTTCAGCGAAGTAATAGCCCGGATGCGGAGTGAGATAAAATTTTGCCGCCGCTGTTTCAATGTGGCCGATGGCGATGTATGTTCCATCTGTGCCAACTCCATGAGAAAACAAGAGGTCATCTGTGTAGTCGAAAGCATCCGGGATGTAATTGCCATAGAAAGTACGCAGCAGTTTAATGGTACTTATCATATTCTTGGTGGCGTCATTTCCCCGCTCGATGGCATTGGCCCGGATCAGCTGACCATCGAAGCCCTGTTGCAGCGCATCGAAAAAGAACAAACAGAAGAACTCATTTTTGCCCTAAACCCTAATATACAGGGCGATACCACTATCTATTATATACAAAAGAAACTGCCCGCCACCAGCCGCATTCGAGTCACTACCATTGCCCGCGGCATTGCCTTCGGCGGCGAGCTGGAATATGCCGACGAAATGACCCTTGCCCGCAGCCTCCAAAATAGGTTACCTGTAGAAAGCTATGTAGCTAATAAATAGTCCGAAAGACCATAAGTCAGAAAGTCGGGAAGTCAGTAAGATCTTTTATGCAACTGACTTCCCGACTTTCTGTCTTTCCGTCTTCCTGTCTTCCCAACTTCCCGTCTTCCCTTGTTTATTCCCCTTTATATCTTACTTTTGCCTCATACCACAGGCGGATTTGTTTATTGTTCGGCCTGTATAAAAACTGAACTAATAAACGTCTACGAAACTCCTCTTTCGGTTTCCCAGCGTTTAATAGTTCAATAGAATAAAATAGCCGGTTTACCTGCCGAAATTTTTTATGGAGGCAGGCTGCATTACTACTATCATCGTCCCTTGCAGTTTACCTGCCGGGGCGGGTCGCATTTATCCACCGAAGCTTTAGCGTAGGCGGACACTTCGACTGTAGTAATTCTATTCGGCATTTTGTAAACACCCTCTTGCTTTGCGCCATGGCGCCTTTGCGAGAGATAAAACATAACAAATGGGTAGCATTCAGCAAGAACTCGAAAAACGCATCCTCATCATCGATGGGGCCATGGGCACCATGATCCAACGTTACAAACTGGCCGAAGCCGATTACCGTGGCGAACGCTTCAAAGATTGGCAGTGCGATGTAAAAGGTAATAATGATCTGCTGAATATTACCCAGCCGCAGATCATCACCGCCATTCATAAAGAATACCTCGAGGCTGGTGCCGACATCATCGAGACCAACACCTTCAGCAGCACCACCATCGCCATGGCCGATTATGAAATGCAGTCATTGGCTTACGAACTAAACGTGGCCGCCGCCAAATGCGCAAGAAAAGCAATCGAAGAGTTCTACGCCGAAAATCCAAAATCCAAATCCCAAAATCCAAAATATATAGCAGGTGCTATCGGCCCTTTAAATAAAACATTGTCTTTGTCACCCGATGTAAACAACCCCGGCTTCCGTGCTGTTACGTTTGATGAAGTGGTAACCGCCTATTACGAACAAGTAAAAGGATTGGTGGATGGTGGTGTTGATATCTTATTGATCGAAACAATTTTCGATACCCTCAATGCAAAGGCAGCGATCTACGCCATAAAAAAATACTTCAGAGAACATCCTCTGAATTCCGCACAAGAGGGGACCTTAGATTCCAATAGTTCTGATATAAATTATAGTTCACAAACCACAAACAAAAACAAAACGACTCAGCTACTATCAGACTCTAAGAACCCCCTTTCGGGGGGCAGGGGGGCTTTACCAATAATGATCAGCGGCACCATCACCGATGCATCCGGCCGAACATTAAGCGGCCAAACTTTAGAAGCGTTCTACACTTCCGTTATGCACGCCAAACCATTAAGCATCGGGCTCAACTGTGCCCTCGGCGCCAAGGAAATGCGGCCGCATATAGAAGAGTTATCACAAATAGCCAGTTGTTATGTATCCGCTTATCCAAATGCGGGTCTGCCGAATGCCATGGGAGAATATGATGAAAATCCGGAAGACACCGGCCATTACCTCGAAGAGTGGGCCAAAGAAGGCTGGGTGAATATTGTAGGCGGCTGCTGTGGTACCACACCCGATCATATCAGGCATATTGCACAGGAAGTAAAGAATGTAAAGCCAAGGCAATTGCCAGTCATTGAAAAAGAACTCGCATGAGCACAGCACGGATCTTACTCGTAGTATCTATCCTTATATTGATAGTAAATAACTTTTCCTATATCAAAAAGTTATTAATAAAAAAGAACCCATAGATGCAAGACACCATCATTATCAAACCCTACTTAAGATTAGCCGGTTTAGAGCCATTGATCGTTCGTCCCGAAACAAACTTTGTGAACGTAGGCGAACGGACCAATGTAACAGGTTCTAAAAAATTTGCCCGCCTCATCAAAGAAAATAAATACGAAGAAGCCCTCAGCGTGGCCCGCCAGCAGGTAGAGAACGGCGCCCAGGTACTCGATGTAAACATGGATGATGCCCTGCTGGATGGTGTGCTCGCCATGACCACCTTTCTCAATTTGGTGCAAAGCGAACCCGATATTGCCAGGATACCCATTATGATCGACTCATCGAAGTTTGAGATCATCGAAGCCGGGTTAAAATGTGTGCAGGGAAAATGTATTGTGAATTCTATTTCCATGAAGGAAGGTGAAGCCAAATTCATAGAGCAGGCTATCATTTGCCAGAGTTATGGTGCTTCAGTCATTGTAATGGCATTTGATGAAAAAGGACAGGCCGATACCAAACAGCGAAAAGTGGAGATCTGCCACCGGGCTTATAAGATATTAACGGAGCAGGTTGGTTACGATCCGCAGGATATTATTTTCGATCCCAATATATTCGCCGTAGCCACTGGGTTGGAAGAACATAATAACTATGGTGTTGACTTCATCGAAGCCACCAAAGAAATAAAAGCACTGATGCCTCTAACCAAAGTAAGCGGTGGTGTCAGCAATCTTTCCTTTTCCTTCCGTGGTAATGATCATGTGCGGGAAGCCATGCATTCCGTTTTCCTGTACTATGCCATCAAAGCTGGTATGGATATGGGTATTGTAAATGCAGGCCAGTTAGTAGTGTATGATGAAATAGAACCGGGCCTGCGTCAATTATGTGAAGATGTGATACTGAATCATAATAATGATAACAACGAAGCCACTGAAAAACTGATCGTCTTTGCCGAAACAGTAAAAGCAAAAGGTAAAGAAAACATTAAGGATGAAAAGTGGAGGGAAACATCAGTAGAAGAACGTTTAAAACATTCTTTGGTAAATGGTATTACCGATTATATCGATACCGATACAGAAGAAGCCCGTCAAAAATATCCAACCCCGCTGGAAGTGATCGAAGGCCCGCTGATGGCCGGTATGAATGTGGTAGGCGACCTGTTTGGTGCCGGCAAAATGTTTTTACCCCAGGTGGTAAAGAGTGCCAGGGTGATGAAGAAGAGTGTGGCGGTACTTACTCCATTCATCGAAGCAGAAAAAGAAGAAAGAAAACAAGCGCATATTGCCGCCGGCACGGTGAATGAAGAAGCAGCTGGTGCAGCCAAAGTCTTACTCGCCACCGTTAAAGGTGATGTGCATGATATCGGAAAGAACATCGTTGGCGTGGTACTTGGTTGCAATGGATATGATATCATCGATCTCGGTGTTATGGTTCCTGCAGATAAGATATTAGATACTGCAGAAAAAGAAAAAGCGGATATCATCGGGCTGAGCGGTCTTATCACACCATCCCTTGACGAAATGGTACATGTGGCACACGAAATGAAACGCCGCGGAATGAAACAGCCATTGCTCATTGGCGGCGCCACCACTTCAAGAATGCATACAGCGGTAAAAATTGCTCCGCAGTATGATAATGGCGTACTGCATATACTGGATGCCTCCAGAAGTGTAACGGCCGTCAGCACCTTACTGAACAAAGAACAAAGAGAACCCCTGATACAACAAACACAAAAAGAATACGAAGACTTAAGAAATCAGTTCCTGAACAAGAAGGCAAAGCCATTCATTCCTTACAGCGAAGCGGTGGTAACAAAAGAATACTTCGACTGGAAAAATTATAAGCCTACAGTTCCCGCTGTTAATGGAGTGAAAGTATTGAAAGAGTTCGATCTCGCCAC
>JBEBIF010000439.1:0-3033 GCA_040080515.1 Chitinophagaceae bacterium
CTCACCGGCAGTATCTCTGCATACAGTTATTACAAAGGAACACTCACCCTGATCCAGAATATCTCTGCCCTGCCCGGCGATTTCAATGGCGTAATTGGCAGTGCTGATATTCATGTATCGCCGGATGGAAAATTTTTATACGCCAGCAACCGCGGCGAATCCAATACTATTGCTATTTTCTCTGTGAATGAAACGACAGGCATGTTGCGCCCTGTTGGTCACCAGTCTGTATTGGGTAAAACACCCCGCAATTTCAATTTTGATCCGTCGGGTAATTTTTTACTGGTGGCTAACCAGAACAGTGAGGAGATCGTTGTTTTTACCATTGACCGATCTACAGGTTTACTGGCTGATTCCGGTAAAAGAATTAAAGTGAGCAAGCCGGTTTGTATCAAATGGATCAGTACGAAATAATTATTTCTTTTCGTTCAGCCGTGGCCTCAGTCGTTCTTTTGATTTGTTGAAAATATGCCGGCCTTTGTCTACCCCTTTCCGGAGTTGCTTTCTTCTTTCATCCGGTAAGTGAATCGTATCCTGGCATTCTTTACTGCAACAACCTTCAAACTGTTGGGCACATGCTGTGCATTGTATGAATAATAAGTGGCAGCCATCATTCAGGCAATTGGTGTGTGTATCAGCAGGTTTACCGCATTGATGGCAGGTGGCGATTATATCTTCAGTAATGCGTTCACCGAGCCGGTCATCAAACACAAAGTTTTTCCCGATGAACTTTGTTTCCATTCCTTTCTCTTTTACCTGTCTTGCATAGTTGATGATACCTCCTTCCAGGTGAAATACATTCTTAAATCCCTTGTGCAGCATATAGGCGGAAGCTTTCTCGCACCGGATACCACCGGTACAATACATGATTATGTTCTTATCCTTATCTGCACTCATCATATCCACAGCCATGGGCAACTGATCCCGGAAGGTATCGCTGGGTATTTCTATGGCATTTACAAAATGGCCTACTTCGTACTCATAATGGTTGCGCATGTCGATAACGACTGTATCCGGGTCATTCATCAACACATTCATTTGTGCTGCGTTTACATAGCGGCCTTTGTTTTGCATATCAAAGGAAGGGTCTTCGATGCCGTCTGCTACTATCTTTTTCCGCACTTTCACATCCAGCACAAAAAATGATTTGCCGTCATCGTCCACTGCAAGGTTTAGCCGTAAGCCATCCAGTGGTTTTATCGAATAGAGATACGTTCTGAATATTTCCACGTTTGCCGAAGGCACACTTATTTGCGCATTGATGCCTTCTCCAGCGATATAGATCCTACCGAGCACACCGAACTCTTTCAGGTCTTTGTACAGGATATTCCTCAAAATGGTCGGGTCTTCTATTTTAAAATAGCAATAAAAGGAAATGGTGGTCCTGGGCGTGGGGTCGTTACGAAGTTTTTCTTTCAGCTCCTTACGGGAGATGCGGTTGTGTAGTTGTGCCATTGTAGTAAATTTTATTCGCCGGGGCGAACCCAATTGCAGGTTGGGCAAAATTTTAAAGCAGGGCAAAGATAAGCTAAGAGAAGGAAGGAGAAAAGGAGGTAAAGAGGGTTTTTCTTGGCTAAGAGGTTAAATGAGAGAAAGAGGTAAAGAGAGTTTTCTTACCTGGTAAAAGCATTTGATGCACAGAAACCCTGAAACGAATAAACTAATTACCCAATTAACTAATTAACTCATCAAGGCCAGTCATCCCCTCTCCTTCCCCCAAGGTTGCTGAGGCCGATGCGGATACCATTTTGCCTGATCTTTCCGGGCTGGTAGGATTGTACAAAATCAACCCGTATTTGCTTGAAGATATTGTCGATGCCAATAAAGTATTCGAAGTATTTAGTATTGTTATTAATGTAAAAGGCATTGGCGCCTGTTACGAGGTAGAGGTTCAGGTTTCGTATTCCGGGAAGCTTATTGGTAAGAAAGCCCTTAAAATTATGCTCGATATGTGCGAGGGTATAAAACCGTGACGTATTGCTGTACTTGTAAATAGGCAGCAATTGAAAACTATTGAGGTATTCTGTGGCCAGAGTGGAAATATTTCCATTAAAATGATCGTAATCCGGAAGCTGTACCTTATCCCTGTTGAGGAAGCCGCCCATTCCTAACCGGTAACGGAACTTGCCCCGCAACTTAAAATTGATATTATCTGATACCGAGAACTTCCATTTGCTGAACCGGGAGTCACTTCCCAAAAAGCCGTCGATTCCCAGTATGTATTGCAGGGACAAAACAGGATATTTAGAACCAACGTTGATCTTTCTGCCGGGCAGTTCCACATATTTAGTTCCGGGCTGCCAGGTGATGCCCAATAATGTAAAGAATGCCTGGTGTCGCTGAATATTGGCTGATACAATTTCGTTTGGATAATTAGGAGTGTATTCCCTGCCTGCTTTATTCCGCCAGGTGTAATCGGTGGTGTTTTCAAGTGGCGACCGGTCCTGGTATTGAAACCCGGCGGTAACCGTAAATCCTTCTCCTATGCCCCGCTGGTAGGACCCGCGGAAATAAATGGCTTCATAGGTTTTGGTCCTGTTCTCCTCACTTAGCAAACTGGACAAGGTGTTGCTTCTTTCGCTGATGGGACTGTTGTTATTGAACTGGAAAACTCTTTTACCACCCGACAAACTAAGCGATGAGATATATTTTTTTCCGAACGTATAACGAACTGTCAACCGCGGATTAAAATGCTGGTTGGAAAACCCGTAGCGAAGTGCCGGAGCAATGGATATTGATCTCCTGCCGGCTAATGTGGTATCCAGTCTTTTTGTCCAGGTCAGTTCTGTGTTAAGCACCAATCCTTCGGCAGGATTAAAGTTTACCACCTCCATTACTGAAGGGATTGTTATCCAGGACCTTTTCTTTGAATTGGAAAAGGTATGCCCGATCAATAACAGATTCACCGGGGATATTTTATTACGTACCCTGTCCAGTGAATCGAGGTAGCGGGGGTCTTTTCGAACTATTTCGAGGCTGTCCTTTCTTTTATAATCCTTCACTTCATCTGCCAGGAGTGGAACTGGTCTTGTC
>JBEBIF010000440.1:0-3018 GCA_040080515.1 Chitinophagaceae bacterium
CCACACCGGAACGGCGCAGTAAACCTTAACCAATAAAAAAATACTTCTTATGGCAAAGATCTATTCTGCTGACGAGATCGTTCAGCTTGCGAAAGAAATTGTAAACGATCTTACTAACACTGCAAAACAACAGGAATGGACAGCGGCGATATTGCAGGCCCCAACTGAATCGCTGGTTGAAGTTACCGGCCGGTTGACCAGCAACGAAGAACATAAACCAGCTAATATCAAAGCCCTGCGGGAATCGGTCATCTCTGAAATAGAACGGAAGAATGCTGAAAAAATAATCCAGACCATGCAGCACCTGGATCAGTCGGCCAGCAAACTGAGTAATATTTCTCTTTTCCTGGCTGTTGTCGGGGTGGTGCTTGGAGTCATTCAGATCCTTAAAGAATTCAATGTTATTTAAGGCCCTGTAAGACAAACTCAACAGGCAGTTATTCATCACCGGTTGCTGTCAGGTTTTATTTTTATATTTAACTCCGGCAACCCGTGCGGAAGGACCTCTTCAAAACCAACAACCCCATCATCCACTTATAAACGATCATCATGAGAACAGAAAAAACAACCGGCTGGTTACTGATCGCAGGGGCCATAGGAGTGCTTATACCCTACACCCTGCTTACTTCCATGTTTGAATATCCTGATATCTTAAGACAGGACACTTCCGTCATCCTTACTAAATTTCACGAAGGTGGCAATCAGCTGATCTGGACCTGGTTTGCCTTTGCATTGATCGGGATACCTTTGATACCGGCCTATATTCTTATTGGTAAAAAACTGGAACAGCGGTCAGAATTGGTACGGGTAGCCACTACTATCGGTATAGTTGGGCTGATCGTTCAGATGATCGGTCTCCTGCGCTGGACCTTTGTCGTTCCTGTCCTGGCCGACACGTTTGTGCACAGTGGTGATGCTGCCACTAAAGCAGCAGCTGTTGTTTCATTCAAAACCATTCACCAGTATGGCGGTGTGCTGCTCGGTGAACACTTAGGACAATTATTTACCATCATCTGGACCGTTTTGATCTGTGTTGCTTTTACCAGGTTGAAATTGTTACCTAAATGGGTCAGCTGGCTGGGGATCATCAGTGCATTCATTTATTTACTGGCACAGTTAGAACTGCTTCAAACGGTGATGCCGGGTCTGCCCGTTTGGGATATGGCAGGTTTTATCGGCAGTACGCTTTGGCTTATCTGGCTGCTGATCGTTGGTATATTGTTCATACGAATGAAACCGTCCACCACCTAAATTCATTCATCCATGGCAATACAGATCGTATTACTGCTGACATTGCTGGCATACAGCATTATTGTAAGCCAATCCTTCATGTACATCCTTACCTTAAAGTATTCACAGCTGCACCTGGAGGCAGGGCCTTACATACAATTGCGAAAACTGACAGACACCAGTATGAGAAGCAACTTTAAGTATGTGATCTATGCAGCACTGCTGACCAATTTGACGCTGGTCATTTTAACAGTTAAGGTTCCCGGCAGTTTATTATTTATTACAGCTGTTATTGCATTTATTGCCCTGGTTGCGGATACATTGCTGACAGTAAAAGGCAACTTGCCTGTTAATGATATCATTAATACCTGGTCGCCGGATAAGTACCCGGCCGACTGGAAGGAGTACCGCAGCAGGTGGTTCACTATTTTTCAATACCGGCAAATAGTTTCCATAACCGGTTTTTTGAGTTTGTTGACCGGTGTGGTGTTTGGATGATACATAATGTGAAACGAGACACCACACCGAAAAGACCCGTACAGGTGTGGTGTCTTTTCTCGTACTTCTTAACTCAATCCATTTACAATTGCCAGCTGGAAAGCTGCTGCCACAGTGGCCGTATCCTCTCCTGCTTCTCCGCATGGTCCCGACAACACACATTGCACAATAGAATCATACAACCACAGAAAGCCGCCATTCAGCGGGTACTGGCCTTTGTTCCAGGTGGCATACTGGCCCTGCAGGTTGGTGGGACAAGCCCCACCGGTAGAACCGGGATTGTAGATATCACTGCACCCGCCACTGAGTGAATAGCCATCACATTGCGGTGCACTTCCCCACCAGGGAGATCCTCCAAAGAACACTGCATCACCCGGCTGAAATTGTTTGCCCGGGCCCAGGTCTAAATAACCATTACAATAAAAGAAGAATGTTTCTCCTCCATAGATACCTCCGCCCTTCTTATAGCTTTGCATGGCAATGTCGGCGCTGGCATAATTCCCTTTGCGCAGCATGCCCGACCAGTCGCCACCTTTATACATGGCCACACTACCGGTCTTCACCACACTGCCACCGGGTGCATTATTATCCGTATCCCACCAGGGTCCGGGATCGGTCTGGCTGGTGGCTAATCCCGGTATCAGCAACGTATTGCCTTTTGCTTGTGCGATCATCGCACCCCAATCCTGCGGATCACTGCTCGCTCCGCCGGAATAGCATTGCAAATGAATGGCGCTTACAAATCCATTTCCTTTCAAAGACAGCAACTGGGTATAAGAATTCGTCCACGCATCATCTACATAATAAGGACAGAATGTAACACTGCCGTAACCGATATTGCCTAACATGCAGCCAAAGTTCACCATGGTTTGCGTCATAGCTTTGGTATTATTATAAGTGATCTCTTCGTTGTCAAAATCTATGGCGTCAATATCACCTCCTGCTTTCACCATTGCATCTTTCAATGCTTTGAAGTTATCATACAGCGGGTTGCCGGCTACGGGTACCGTTCCTTTCATAAGGGCTTCTATAGCGGTGAAGTCGGTGGTACCACCGGCCCCCACGGAAAAGATGATCTGTACCCCGGCCTTATGCAATTGTGCCAGGCGGGCAGGCAGGTTCATGGGTACTGCTTCTGCATACACACCGTTAGAGACAAACTGTGTATCGTTAAGGATCAGGTTGCCGGCCGTATCCACATGAACAGACCATACTATGACGGCAGAGAATTTTGATGCTAATAAATTGTCGATGGCTGCTGGTTCGCCCAAGGCTAATGCGCCACTGGCA
>JBEBIF010000067.1:0-12959 GCA_040080515.1 Chitinophagaceae bacterium
CATCTTTTTCTGACACCTGTCATCTTTTTGGTGACCCATGTCACCTTTTTGGTAACCCCGGTCGGATTTTTACTAACCCGGTCGGTTTTGCACCGGTTAATTGCCGTTCATGTTTTCTTTTCCAGCTTTCACATTCTCTTAGTAAGTAAAAACGACCCCGGCAGCATCTAATTCGTAAATAACACTACCCCGGTGAAGGGTTGACAAGGTGAAGAAAGAAAAGGGTTGTTATCATCCGCCTTCGCCTTATTTGAAACACGGCTACGGCGGACAACTAAATCGCCTTGTTATGAAAAAACATCTACACATTTCCGCCGCATTCGACGAGCCGGCTTTTGTTCAAAACCTGGTAGAACGGTTAGCTTACCGGCGGTATGAATTGGGCTACAGCAAGCAACTAATTCCCCGCGGCTTAAAGGCGCTGGAAACTTCTTCTACAGAAACCTATGTCAGCGGCACCATGGCCATTGATTTTGAAGACGGACAAGAACACATCAATATGCCTTTTATCACCTGTTTTCTTTTTACCTGTATCAAAGGCAAAAGCGACCCGTATCAATTGATCTGGAGCTGTTCCTTGTCCTGATTGTTCGGAACCATCCTTTTTCGCCCCTTCATTCCTGCCATTCACCGACTTAAGGCAGCATAGTACCCATTCACTATTGACCATTCAACATTCACCCTATAGATTTGATTAAAATTTGAACGGAATGACAGATTTCAAAGAATTTAAAGAACGTCAGAGGCGTCGTTGTGAAGAAAGGATGGATCGTCACCACAGCGGGCATGGTCATATTTGGACCGGAGCTTTTATACTGCTGGTTGGTGTAGCCGCATTAGTAAAGGCCTCTGTTACCGATCTTCCGGATTGGGTATTCAGTTGGAAAACTTTTTTAATTGCCCTCGGCGTTTTTATAGGTCTCAAACATAGTTTCCGTGGCGGCAGTTGGTTTTTGATGATACTTATTGGTACAGGTTTTCTGCTCCGTGATATTTATCCTGACCTGGCCATCCGCCGGTATATCTGGCCTATGGTCTTTATTGTGATCGGCTGTCTTCTTATGCTCCGCCCACGCAAAAGAAGCTGGACGGTTGGAGGACCCGATGAAAAAAAAAATATGAATGCAGGCCAGGGGGCCACTATACTGGATGAAGAAGAAACATGGAGCGACGATGATTTTGTAGATGCCACCTCCATCTTTGGTGGCGCCAAAAGAAATATCCTTTCCAAAGATTTTAAAGGCGGTGATATTGTAAACATTTTCGGCGGCACAGAATTAAATCTTTCACAGGCCGACTTTAAAGAAAAGGCAGTGATCGAGATCACTACTGTTTTTGGCGGCACGAAACTGATCGTTCCTTCCAATTGGGAAGTTAAATCGGAGGCCGTTACCATTTTTGGCGGAATGGAAGATAAGCGTTCCGTATCCGCTCCTTCTGAAATGCCTCCAAAAGTGCTGGTGCTGAAAGGAACCGTGATATTCGGCGGAATTGATATAAGAAGTTTTTAGTGAATACCCGGTGAACTATGGAACTGGTGAACGTATCCGCAGGATGCTGCGCATAAACTAATTACCCAATAAACCAATCAACCAACAACTCATGAACTGGTACCTTGCAAAAATGGTCTTTCGCATCATCTGTGGTGATGGCAGCCATACAGCGCAGTTTGATGAACAACTTCGCCTGATACTGGCCGACAGTAAAGAAGAAGCCTTTCATAAAGCACAACTGCTGGGTGGTAAAGAAGAAGAAATATTCTTTAACCGCAACCAGCAACTCGTTCAATGGCAGTTTATCAGCGTAAGTGAATTATACCAGCTACGGGAGCTGATCGACGGCGCCGAACTCTATTCAAGAATAGAAGAAAAGGAAAATGCGGACAGCTACCTGCATATCATTCATAAAAAAGCGGAGCAGATCCGGTTTGGAAATACGCTTGAAATGCTGAACCTTGCCTGAACATGTCCAATTCACCATTATCAATAACCAGGTTTCGCATCATCTTCATCTCCTGCTGGCTGGTGATGATGGCTGATAATATAATGGTGCTGAATTTCTTTGGCCTGCCCTGGAAAGCTGCTATTATCGACAGTTCTATTGCTAATACACTTTTGCTGCTGGCCTGCCTGCTGGTGATGAATACCCTGCGCTATTATTTACCTAAAGGACAACAGTACATTAATATTTTTTCCATTTGCGTTTTTCTTGCCATCATCTGGCTGTTGCTCACCAAATGGTTGCTGAAGCTGGCACTCGGTCACTATGATGGGTACAATAACCTGCTGCACCATTCCCTCTCTATCCGGTTCAGCATCGCCTTTCTGCTATTGGGTTGTGTGACGATGATCAGCATTCTCTGGTTCCGGCAGCAGGAACAGCAGGAAAAAGAAGAACGGAAAACAGATGCTGAAAAACTGGCAAAAGAAGCAGAGTTATTTAAACTGCGGCAGCAATTGCAACCGCATTTTTTATTCAATAGTTTAAACTCGATCAATGCACTTATTGGCAGCCGGCCGGAAGAAGCAAGAAAAATGGTGCAGCAATTGTCTGATTTTTTAAGAGGCACCATCAAAAAAGAAGAAACGCAATGGGTGACATTGCAGGAAGAACTTCAATACCTGCAATTATATTTGGATATAGAAAAGGTTCGCTTTGGCAACCGGCTGGCCACGGCTATCCATGTTGACGAAAGCATTCTCCCATTAAAACTGCCCGCACTCCTGCTGCAGCCTATTGTAGAAAATGCGATCAAGTTTGGTCTGTATGATACTACCGGTGACACCGTGATACAACTGGATGCAGCAAAAGAAGACAACAGCCTTGTCATAAAAGTGATGAACCCGTTTGACCCGGAAACAGCTTCACCCAAACAGGGAACCGGTTTTGGATTAAAATCAGTGCAAAGAAGATTGTACCTGTTATTTGCCCGAACCGATCTGCTGACCACCGAAACAAAAGATAATATCTTTATTACCATAGTAAAAATTCCCCAGACAATAATCGTATGAGCAAAGTAATAATCATAGATGATGAGCCGCTGGCAAGAAGCATTGTAAAAGAATTTCTTCAAAAGCACCCGCACCTGGAAGTGATGCAGGAATGTGGTGATGGGTTTGAAGGCCTGAAAGCCATTCAGCAGCATCAGCCTGACCTGATCTTCCTTGATATACAGATGCCAAAGATCACAGGTTTTGAAATGCTGGAATTGATCGAGCAGCCACCATCCGTTATTTTCACCACCGCTTTTGATGAATATGCCATCAAAGCCTTTGAATCGCATGCAGTGGATTATTTATTAAAACCCTTTAACCAGGACCGGTTTGATAAAGCGCTGACCAAATGGGCAGAACAAAAAACCAGCAGTACAGAAAAGGCTACACAGGAACTGATCGAATCCGCTTCCATGTCTCCTTCGCAAAGCCAGCGGATCGTAGTGAAGAATGGCAGCAAGATCAAGATCATACCGGTGCATGATGTATTTTATTTAGAAGCAGCAGACGATTATGTGAAGATCCATACTACAGAAGGCTATTTCCTTAAGAATAAAACGATGGCACATTTTGAGCAATCACTGGACGGGCAATTGTTTGCCCGGTGCCACCGCTCCTATATTGTAAATGTGCAGCAGATCACCCGTATTGATCCTTATGAAAAAGACAATCATGTGGCCATCCTGCGTTCAGGGGTTAAAGTACCGGTAAGCAGAAGCGGGTATGGAAAATTGAAAGAGGTGCTGGGATTGTGAATTAACTTAGCATTCCCCATCCAGCACTTTCACGGTTTGCTCATAGAAGTTCCGGGCCCTTTCCGGTGTGCTGCCGATACATACTACTCCCAGTTTGCCATACTGGGATAAGGCGCCGATGAGGTGAAACATCACCCCTTCCTGCGAGGTGCCATCATAATGCAGGTTGTGCATCATTGCAATATCGATCAGATCGGGCGGGGTGATGCCCTTGTACTTCTCACTTCTCAGGTTGTCTGAACAAAAGTAGTAACGGGTTTGTCGGTTAGCCGTCAGGTACATTCCATTCTCATAATCATAATCGCCATCCGTAAGAAATTGCAATAATATATAGGGATGCGTGGTGCCACCTTTTCGAAGGTTGATCTCAATGGCGTAATGCTTCCAGCCTTCAGCTTCTTTTACGGAAATAAAATCTACGGCAAAGCGGCCCATCACTCCATTCCTTTGCAGCGCCTCTGCTACTTTCAATCCGTATTCCCCTATTTCTATGGCATAATCTTCCTTTGCCGGAAAATACGCTCCCATAAAGACCTGGCCGCTTTCGCCGCCCACTTCCTGGTCATGTGTGGAGATCACTTTGCAGTCGCCCAATGGATTGATCCTGCATTGTACCGAAGGTGATGTTTTGATCTCTCCTTCTACAAATGCTTCCACAATACCGCCCATCGACTGAAATTTGTACATAAAATCCTTATAGGTAAGATCGCCTGCCACTATCTTCAGGTGGGTAACTAAATTTTCCTGTATCCATTGCTTCCACTCGGTGCCTTCATCAATTCCTTCATATGGAAAAACAGCATTGCCTTCACCGGAGAACCCGTCGTTCATCTTTACCACGGCCTTCAGCAAGGAAGGGTTATTCAGTTTCAGGTCGGTAAGTGCATTGATGATCTCTTCTTCATTCTTCAGGTCTTCAAAACCAGCCGGCACCGTAAGCCCGCATTGTTTAAATATTTTCCTGCTGTTGCTCTTATTACCCTGGTCGTATAGCTCCGGATCGCAGCCATAGATAGGCATATCCAGTTTTACGGAAAGTGTTCTCTCGTATTTGGTTACATTAAAACAGGCCATATGTGCTACATTGCCGGCAGGAATACTCTTTCTGATGCGCTCGATCAGGCGGGGACGGTCCAGGATTTTTTCTGTTAGCGACCGGGGTGATGCATCATAGCAACTCAGCAATGTCAGTCGCTGTAATGCATGATGACGGGTAATACCGGGCAGCAGATGCAGATAATAATCTATGATAACAGGATCAACCGGCATACTGGTAATGTACACCACATGAGTGCGGGGCATGCGCAGCAACATCAATAAGCACAACAACCGTTCTTCGTAATGAATATGGCCGCTTACTTTGGCAAGTATCTCCTGGTCGAGTGTAATAGAAGGAATGATGATAACTGATTTGGCAGCCAGCTTATCCGGAAATACTTTGCGGAACTGGCGGGGAAACTGGTGTTGAATTTTGCGAAACAGCAATACCTCTTCCATTGAGCCTGCCAATGGTTCTGACCTGGCCCCTGCCGGTGGCACAACTTTTTTAGTTTCCTGCATGAAATGAATTTAGGCCAAAAACCGGAAAATTCGGATGAGTTTTTTGTCAAGCCTCCTGCCCGGTCCATAATGCGCCGCCAATACTATCCCGGGAAGCGCCGGTAACGGAAGACAGCACTGTTGATTCCTGCCGCCAGCGAAGTACGCCGAGAAAAGCCATTATCAGGGCTTCCTTATAACTAACAAGCCGGGCATCCGGCACCACCATTTGTATGCCTTTCTCCTGTAAAAGGCCGGTTAGCCGCTGAATAAGAAACGTGTTGAATGCACCGCCGCCGGTTGCTAATAGCCGTGAGCCATGAGCCGGGGGGTGTAAGCTGCTGATCGCATGGCTTACCTGCACAGCAATATGTTCGGTGTATGTTCGGAGCGCATCGTTGACAGCGATTCCATATTTCTTTACCAGGGGATAAACGATGTCTGTGCCAAAATCATTGGCCAGTGATTTTGGAGGTTCTTTCTTGTAATAATCAAGGGTATTAAGTTCTTCCAGCAACGAATCATGTACGCTGCCGGTGGCAGCTATTTTACCACCTTCATCATATTGCCTGCCCGCATCATTGGCCAGCATGTTCAATACCCGGTTGGCAGGACAGACATCAAAACCCCAGCCTCCGGAGGGAAGCTTCGAAGATGCGGAAACATTAGAAATGCCACCGATATTTAAAAAGTAGTCGTACTCTCCCAGCAACAGCTTTTCACCCATAGGGACGATCGGCGCTCCTTGTCCGCCAAATGCCACATCTATGGCCCTGAGGTCAGACACAACGGGAAGCTGGGTAACTGCTGCAATGGCTGCACCATCACCCAATTGTGCGGTCACCTTTTGTGTTGGCAAATGAAATGTAGTATGTCCATGAGAAGCAATGACGGCCACTTTATAATGCAGCTGATGCGCTTCTATGAACCGGTTCACCTGCTGGCCCAGGTAATGCCCGTATTGAGTATGCAGTAAAAGGTACTCCTTTGCCGGCAGGTGAATGGCTTGCCGAAGTTGCTGTGTCCATTCTTCCGGATAGACATAGCAATCTGCCTGCAGGATCTCATACGTCCATTTGCCGGCCTGCTCCTGGAATTCTGCAAACGCAATATCCAGCCCGTCCAGTGAACTGCCACTCATTAAACCTATTGCCCGGTAGATCATAACCAGATTTTAGATTGTTGATTTTAGCTTTTAGATTTGCTTAATTTCAAAAATACTGTTTTTGTATTGCAGAAGCCTGGTTTGCTGTACAACCCAAAATCTAAAACCCAAAATCAAAAATGATTATCAACCTCAGCCAGCAGCACTCTTTAATAAGCAATTGGGTAAGTGAGCTTCGGGATGTAACGGTGCAAACGGACCGGATGCGTTTTCGGCGCAACCTGGAACGTATTGGCGAAGCAGCAGCCTATGAAATAAGTAAGGTGCTGCCATTTGAGGAAAAGGAAGTACAAACACCTTTGGGCATTGCTGTACATAAATTATTAAAAGAGCAACCTGTTCTGGCCACGATCCTCCGTGCCGGGTTGCCACTGCATAATGGATTGCTGAACTATTTTGACCAGGCCGATAATGCCTTCATTTCTGCCTACCGCAAGCATAATAAGGATGGCAGTTTTGAGATCAGTCTCGATTATGTATCGTGCCCTGAACTGGAAAACCGGGTGGTGATCATCTCTGATCCGATGCTGGCAACGGGTTCTTCCCTCGTAAAAACCATCCAATTTCTGAGAGAAGAGGGACGTCCCCGTGAAATTCATATCGTAGCGGCCATTGCCTGTACAGTTGGCATAGAATATGTGCAAAGGGAGGAGCCCTCGGCTACTATCTGGTGTGGTGATATTGATGATGAACTGACGGCCAAGGGTTATATAGTACCGGGGCTGGGTGATGCCGGGGACCTGGCTTTTGGGACCAAGGTGCAGATGTAGGAAAAAGTTATGAGTCTTGAGTATGAGTTACGAGTCTTGAACTCAGCGCCTTAGGGCTTTTTCTCGCAGCTCACAGCTCACAGCTTGCAGCTTGCGTAATGCAGCAATATTTCTCTTTTTCGGGTCTTTTATTTTTTGTAGTTTTCCAGTTCGTATCGCAGGACAATTACCAATCAGGCTCAGATTAAAGCAATTTCCGCAAGATCAGGACGTTTATTATAAGCTTTCTGTCTGTTCAGGTTACTTATTCGTCTTGACGGTTACAAAACAACATACTTAATCGCTGTGATGAAAAAAACAATTTCTACCCTTACTGTTTGTGTGATGTTGGCATGTGTGTCAAAAGCACAGGACCCCAACTTTTCCCAATTCTTTGCCTCGCCGCTTACCCTCAATCCTGCATTGACCGGGAAATTTGATGGTACATTCCGGCTGGCCGGTAACTTTCGTAATCAATGGCCTACTATCAACAATGCCTTTGTAACCCGGACCGCTTCTATTGACTTTGGCATTTTAAATAACCGGTTATCCGATATTGATAAGATGGGTGTGGGCATTCTCGGTGTTACAGACCGTGCCGGAGATGGGGTGCTGGTTACCAATTACGCCGGCCTTTCTTTGGCCTATCACAAAGGGTTGGACGAAGATGGATTTCACCAGATCGGCGCTGGTTTCCAGGGTACTTTTGTGAATAAAAGATTAGATATTTCAAAAGTTGATTTTGAAGATGAACTGACACCGCTGGGTTTTACAGGTGTTACCAGTGAAATTTTCAGCAGCAAACAAATATCCATCAGCTATTTTGACATGAATGCCGGTATCCTCTATAACGGAAGTACCAATGGCTATAATAACTTCTATATCGGGGCTTCTATGTATCATATCAACCGGCCAAAAGAAAGCTTCCGTGGCGGTGATTATTTGCTGGCTGCCAGAACAACGATACAGGCAGGTGGAAAAATCCCGATCGGTTCTTATCATGCGCTTCACTTTGCTGCCAATCACAGTATGCAGGCCAAGGCCCATAATACTGTTGTAGGCGGCGCTTTTAGTTATAATGTAAATAACAGCGATGAAAACCCTACCAACTTTTTTATTGGTGCCTGGTATCGTTTTAATGATGCTGCCATCCCTTATGTTGGTTTGGAGTTTGCGGGAATTCATATCGGCGCATCGTATGATGCTAATACATCGAGCCTGAAACCTGCTTCTAATACAAGAGGTGGCATGGAAGTTTCATTGATCTATATTAAGAAGCCATCGGATCCCAATGCGAAGAAGCTGAATTGTCCGAGATTTTAAGCTAAGAGGTTAAAGGAGGGAAAGAGATAAAGAGGGGTTTTCTGAGAATCGCAACCTGTTTATTGATACATATTTTTGATGCGAAGTCTTCATTCGGCTTCGCATTTTTATTTTACGTCCTTACAAAAGTTACATCTTCATTAATAGCGGCAGCAGGAACCAGCAGAACAGTGTGATCAGTATCACCGAAATAATATTCATAACAAACCCTGCTTTCGTCATTTGCCGGAGTTTGATATGTCCGCTGGCAAAAACGATCGCATTGGGAGGTGTTCCCATTGGCAACATGCTGGCACAACTGGCTGCCAGTGTCATTGGAATACCCAATAACAGCGGATTGATCCCTGCAGCATCAGCCAATGAGGATACAACGGGTGCAAAAACGATCACCTGTGCCACGTTGCTCATCACTTCACTGATAAAAAGAGAAACGAGTGTGATGACAAACACCAGGATAAACCCATTGCCGGAGAATTGTGCCAGCCACTCGCCCATCTGCTGCATCAACCCTGCCTTTTCCAATGCTCCGGCTAATGCTATTCCTCCACCGAATAACAATAAAATACCCCAGGCCATTTTAGAAGTATCGCCCCATTCCAGTAAGGAGCCTTGCTGAGGAGCATCATCGGTACTTACTGCCTGGTCCTGGCTTTTTGTTATTCCTGCCGGGCAAATAAATAAAGCCACTGCACACATAATAGCAATTATAGTATCATCCAGTTTGAACAGATCCTGGATATCATTGATGATACCACGGGTGATCCAAAGGAATGCCGTTCCTATGAAAATGAGCAACACCCTTTTCTCTGCTACTGATAATGGTCCAAGCTGCATCAGTTCATTTTGCAACAATTGTTTGGTGGCCGGATCAGATTTGATCCGGTTGGGAAATAACCATTTTACCATGGTGAAATATAAAAATGCCAGCAACAGGATCGCCAGCGGTGTACAGATCAGCATCCAGTTCACAAAATCAACATCATAGTTATATTTCTTTTGAATATATCCTACATAGGCCACATTGGGCGGTGTGCCGATGATGGTGGCAATGCCCCCGATGTTGGACGCATACGCAATAGCCAGCATGATAGTGAGAGAGAAATTAGCCATATTGCCATCTCCTTTATGGTTTTCCTTCATCACATGGATCACTGACAGGGCAATGGGAAACATCATCATGGTAGTAGCAGTATTGCTCAGCCACATGCTCAGCAGGCCGCTGGCCAGTATAAACCCCAGTACGATCCTGTCGCCACTGGTGCCGGTAAGACGGACTATGGTAAGTGCAATTCTCCGGTGCAGGTTCCATTTCTCAATGGCCAGCCCCAGCATAAAGCCACCCATAAATAAGAAAATAACCGGGTTAGCGTAAGGTGCAGCCGTTTCATCCAGTTTTGAAATCTTAAGTAATGGAAAAAGTACCAGGGGCAGTAAGGCCACCACCGGCATCGGCAGTGCTTCTGTTATCCACCAGGTGATCATCAGGCCTGCAACTGCTAATACAATAGCCGCATTGTCACTTACTCCAAACGGATTGATAAAATAAAGGACTCCCGAAACAGCAATGCCTGCAGCAAGGGCAATGAATTTGCGTTGTTGTTTGGTCAAGTGATCAATTTTTTTTCAAGATACATTCTTATGTTTGTTTTTTCCCACTTACAAAAGGGTTTCCTTTGATATAGAACCGGTACGGCAATAAGGCATCTGTCCCGGCATAATCAACCCCTATCCTCGGTGAAGCCACTATCTCGTTATCAGCATACCTGCATCCATCATCAGCTATGAACAATTCCCTGCCCGTTAGTTTGCAGCTGCTGTACCGGGTATGAATACCCATTGCTTTAGACACATTACCGGGGCCTTTTGTAAGAGTGTGGTCCAATTTCTTTTTGCCGGCTCTCCGAAGCATTTCATCAATACCTTTTACCGGCTCCAGTGCCCGGATAAGAATGGCATGCGGTGTTTCCATACTATTCGTTACTACATTAAATAAATGATGAATGCCATAACACAGGTACACATATGCTACCCCGCCTGCTGCATACATCACTTCGTTCCGGGCTGTCCTTCTGCCGCCATAGGCATGAGAAGCTTTATCTGTGATACCGTTGTAGGCTTCCACCTCCACAATGCGGCCGTAGGTTATGATTCCCTCCCACCTTGTCACCAGTAGTTTTCCCAGCAACTCTTTCGCAATTTGCAGCACATCATCCCTGCGGTAAAAATTCAGCGGTAATTTTCTCATATCCCAGTAATCATATAAATCAATATAATCTCAGTTCTTGTATATTTACCCACCAATTTACCGTTTTGCTCAAAGAAATCGTCATAGCTGTTCAATCATGGGGTGAGGCCCGCCAATTCATCAAAAAACACCGGCTGTTTAAGTGGATCATTCTGCCCGGTATCATCTATACCATTCTTTTTATCCTGGGCATGTTTGTTTTCTGGCAATCGGCAGACAATGTGTGGTCATGGGTGAGCCGTCAACTCAACATTGAACCCTGGTTACAAAAGGCAAGAAGCGAATGGCTCAGCTTTCTTTTTGTAATGACAGGTGTAATGCTTCGGCTGGTGTCGGTACTTTTTTACTACTCCATTTTTAAATACCTCATCCTTATTATCGGCTCGCCGGTTTTTGCCTACCTGAGTGAAAAAACAGAGGCCATAATTGAAAATAAAGAGCATTCCTTTAACTGGCCCGATCTGAAAAAGGATTGTATCCGCAGCGTCAAACTGGCCCTTCGCAATTGCGGCTGGCAGGCGGTATATCTTATAGCACTCATCCTTTTATCGCTGGTTCCCGTTATTGGCTGGATCACCCCCGTTATTGCCTTACTCATGGAGTGCTATTATTTCGGTTGTTCCATGCTGGACTACAGCTTTGCCCGGATCAATCTCACTCCTTCGCAAAGTATGGCGTTCACCAGGCGGCATAAAGGACTAGCCATTGGCAACGGGTTATTATTTTACCTTATGCACATTGTCATCATACTGGCTCCTGCATATGCCATCATTGCGGCAACACTTAGCGTTCACAAAGTAAAAAATAATTGATGCCTGCCACTGTTTACCTGATACCATCCCTGCTGGAGGCGGAAGGAACAGCTGCCATTCCTCCATATATCACCGATGCGATCAAACAATGCAAGGTGTTTTTTGCAGAAAATGAACGTACCACACGCCGCTATTTCAAACAACTGTGGAAAGTTTATCTGCCGGGGCAGGAAATGGTGATAGATGATTATGAATGGCATGTTATATCTCCAGCTGCTGAGCATATATTCAGGCAAAAAATAAAAGAGGAAAAGATCATTGGTATCATTAGTGAAGCAGGTTGTCCGGGTGTGGCAGATCCCGGACAGGCATTGATCGCTATTGCCCAGGAGATGAATGCTGTCATCAGGCCGCTTGTGGGCCCCAGTTCTATTCTACTGGCATTGATGGGCAGTGGTATGAATGGGCAGCAATTTCAGTTCGTAGGGTATTTGCCCATCGATAATCACCAACGGATAAAAGCCCTGAAGGAACTGGAAGCAGAATCGACAAAGAAAAAGTGTACCCAGGTATTTATTGAAACGCCGTACCGCAATAACCAGCTGATAGAAACCATGCTGAAGAATTGCAATAACCAAACAAAACTTTGCATCGCTGTGGACCTTACCGGCAAAAACGAATGGATAAAAACGAAAACCATTGCCGATTGGAAAAAAGAATCCATTGACATTCACAAGCGGCCCGCCATCTTTTTACTTTACTCCTGCTGACGGGGCAGTATTTTGATCACACCTGTTACAATATACTTGCTGTCTCCCCGCCAGGACAATTTAGCCCTGTACTGTTTATAGGTAAGCTGAATACACTCATCCTGCAGGTTCTTTAACACATTTGCTATACTATCGTTCGTTACAGAAAAATAGAACTTCTCTGCATTAATGGTATTGCGGCAGCTTAGCCACATCTCTCCTTCATCCGTTTTAAAAACATTTCCTTTATGGGTAATTTTTATCAGTGTGCCTTTTCGTTCTCCATCGCTGTACACGTTAAAGAAGAACCAATAAATTAAAAATGCCAGCAACAATGCAGTGGAGAATAAGAAGGCTCTGAAGTTGCGCCTCAACTTGTCTTTCCATGTCTTTCTTTTTATCGGCTCTTCCTGAGAAGGTGAGGCTGCCAGGCTGTTATATTGTTCTTCCATGAGTTATTAATTTATAACAAAAAATTGAAGCGAAATTTAAACTATTATTATACATTTGCTGTCGAAATTACAATTTGTTTGTAAGCAAAAACATGACGAACATTCTGACACATACAAAACAACTGGCCTTTCATGCGCCAATCACCAGCGGAGTTTACTCGGTTGGGTTTGATGTGTTTACTTTCTCCCGTCCCCGACGTAGTCCTGAATTCTGACAGGACGAACCCCTCACCATGG
>JBEBIF010000068.1:0-12933 GCA_040080515.1 Chitinophagaceae bacterium
GACAGGTACCTGAACTATTCTGACCTGAGCACCGGAGATATTGGAGTGTTTGGCGCTGGTGTGGATCTGCGGCCTAAAGGCTACTTCATAAAATTCTTCACTGGCCTTTCGCAACAGGGAGTTAATTTCTTTACTGGCCCGCCTGCCACTACCGGTGCATATAAAAGAACCAACTGGATGTTTTCTTTGGGAAAAGTAAAAGATGAGAAATATGAATTTGCGGTGAATTTTGTAAAAGCAAAAGATGATAGCAACTCGGTATCCACACCACCCGCATTGATCAAACCACAGGAAGGCTTTACCATGAGCCTGGTGGCAAAAACTTTTTTCAACAAAGGCTGGTATGTAAAAATGGAAGGAGCACAGTCTATTTATACAAAAGACATATTGTTGCCGCTTGACTCCGGCAAAGCTTCTTTCAAACCTTTTATTAAAGGGCACTCTTCCACAGTAAAAGACTATGCTGGTGATGCTGGCTTTGGTAAAAGAGGAAAGAATTTTGACATCGGCGTAAAACTAAAATATATCGGTGCCGGTTTTCAAACACCCGGCTATCCCTTTATGCTGCCCGACCGGTTTGATTATACACTCAACACAAGATTCAATGCCTGGAAGAATAAGGACGGTATTCACCGGATGAATGTAGTGGCCAGTGTGGGTAAAAGAGTGAATAACGTAAGCAACACCACATTAAAAGCAGAGCAATTTATTGGCAACCTGAACTGGTTCACCCAATTCAGTGATAAATTCAGTTTAAATATCAGCTTCAACAACTTTGGGTTTCAAACACCCGGCGGCATAAATCCTTATGGGATAAAGAATGTTAGTAATGATTTTGGTGTGAACCCGTCGTTTACCTGGGGTAATGATAAAGTGATCCACCTGCTGAGCATGAACTACAATTACAGCAAGTATGATGAAAGAGATGTGCTTACCGGCAATGTCACTTCCAATAATACACATACAGGCCTGCTTACGTATGTGCCGACGTTTTTAACCAGGGACCTGTCGCCGGATTTCAGCCTGATGTATTTTGGAAATTCGATGCCGGGCTTCAAACTAAAACTCATCACCATCAGCAGCGGTCTGAGCATGCCGGCCATGAAAAAGAAAATGAGACTGAGAGGACAATTACAGTACAATTATTCAAAAACCAACAGCTTTAAAAATAATAATAACCTGATCGCTTCTTTTTCCTGCGACTGGAAGCTGTCACAAAAACTGGCCTGGACAACATTTATCAGCAGTAACAACTTTAAGTATGGAGATGAAATAGTGCCCAACAATGCCAGTTACCTGGAAAGTATGATACGGACAGGGTTTAATTACCGGTTTGGAAATTAAATTGAAAACCTATTCAAGAAATAATATGAAAAAAATAATTTCAACAGTACTCCTCTTAGTTATGGTGGCATTTGGCCGGGCACAGTTTAATACCGCTCTTTCAGTGTCACCGCAACCGCCCGGCTCGCTGCTCAACTGGGGATTGAAAGACCTTCGGTACCTGGTGATCAACCAGTCCGGCGCCAATGGTAAGGCCGTGATCAAAGCAAGCTTTAAGTTATCTGATGGAACAGTGATTGGAACTACCAATCTCGCCAAAGCAAGAGTGATAGCCATACCCGGCGGTACGTCTATTTTCGAAGCGCCGGATGTGATCCCGCTCGAAGCGATGGTGTTTACCGGTAAGTATAAAACGTCAATAGAAAAAACCGGTAAGCTGCCTGCAGATAACTACCAGCTTTGTGTGCAACTGGTAACACCGGTTGACTATGTAAAGATCAGCGAAGAACTATGCCGGCCGTTTAACCTGGCTTCTTATCAAATCTCCATTCCGGTAATGCCCGCCAATGAAACCCTGCTGGATCCCAAGCTGGCACAAACAGCTATCACATTTCGCTGGACACCCGTATCCCCAAGGCCCGTTTTTCCCGTAACCTACCGCATTATGGTCTTTGAAGTGCTGGATAAACAACAGCCGGTACAAGCCATGCGGAGCAATCTACCACTGTTAGTAAAAGATGTGACAGGTACCACACAATACATTTGGCAACCTCAATTGGGAATGATCGACTTTACCGGAGGATCTGATTCAGCCAATTCTGTAAAGTTCAGGCAATTTGTGTGGACCATACAAGCCCTGGACCAGCAAGGCATACCCATCATTGATGGAAATGTGAACGGGGATGCTTTGAGTGAGCCAGCTGTTTTCAGAGTGGGCAAAGAGGTGGATAAGCTTAAGGAGGGAATCAAAAAATAATTTATAACCATCACCCTTTCCTGCCAAAGCTCCTTTATAGGAGCTTTTTTATTCAATTACCTGCTATCCCGATAGACGGTAGTGTCTCAGTTTGAAAATCTGTTGCCTTTAAATGTATTTGAACCACATAGTAACATAGTATAAAACATAGAATTCTTTGTGTGTATTCCTATGTCTCTATGTTTTTATGTGGTTCAATTTTATTTCAAACTAAGACACTATCCGATAGACAAAGCCAGCTTACATTTGCAGCATGTACAAAAAGCAACTGACAAAGGAGCAGGCCCTTCAGAAGCTGAAACATTACTGTGCCTACCAGGAACGTTGCCACAGCGAGGTAAAAGAGAAGCTGTATACCCTCGGTGTTTGGAAAAAAGATCAGGATGAGGTAGTTGCTTCACTCATCGAAGAAGGCTACCTGAATGAAGAACGGTTTGCGATCGCATTTGCCGGTGGCAAATTCCGGATGAAACAATGGGGCCGGGTAAAAATAAAATATGAGTTAAAGCAAAAACAGGTAAGTGAGTACAGCATTAAGAAAGCGCTGAAACAGATTGATGAAGCAGCGTACCAAAGCGTATTAACAAAGCTGGCCAAAGAAAAATACGCTTCGCTGAAAAGCGAACAGTATTTGATACGAAAGAAGAAAACAATGGATTATTTATTCCAGCGGGGATTTGAAGGAGAGCTGGTAAGCGATGCAATGAAAGCACTCACCGAGAAGTAAATTTATTTTCCCGCAAAGACACCGTGCCTGAAGTGGCAATTTCATTTTTTACTTTGCACCACGGCGTCTTTGCGGGATTTATTTTTTACCATCTCACTTCCTCTTTTTCACTTTTTCCTCCGGGCGGGAAGTATTAATTTTTCCATTCAATAATTTACTCCACAACAATTTTTACCGTCTCATTTCCCGAAGCTGTTTGAAACTGCACCCAATACATTCCCCGGCTCAATGCCGGTAAGGGGATTGTGAAATAACCTTCTTGTCCGCCGGTTTGTTTCGTCAGCACCAGGCGCCCATTATTATCCATGATCTTAATAGCGATCACCTTTTTTTCTGCAATCACTTGCAGTATGCTGGTGGTAACAATAGTTGGAAAAACCCTGATGCTGCCATCCCCTTTGCCATTAATTGTAATTATTGGCGAGTAAGTAATGCTGCCCCTGTTATCTTCTATCTGCAGACGGTAGAATAATTTTCCAGCTTCCAGTGTATAATGTCTGAAGTTATACAGCTGGTTATCGGGTTGATTCAGTGCCGCAACCTCACCGGCAGAAAGCCAGTTGATGCCATCGCTGCTGTATTCAATTATAAAACGATTAATGGTTTGCGAAGCAGCAATGATCCATTTCAATTCATTGTAGCCGGCCTGTTTTTTACCGGAAAAAGATAAGAGCGACACGGGCAATACCACAGTTACATCCACTTTATAGATATTGCCGCCGAGTGATACAGCATATAAAGTCCCATTCTCTGCTTCACCAAAGCCGGAGATGCTTCCCGGAAGACCCGGCTGTCTTCTTGTAATCCAGCCACCACCGCCGTCAGGATTGATGAGCCATACATTACCAGATACATAATCGGCACATATATAATAACCCTGTAGTACCGGGTATTCAGTGCCGCGGTACACAAAGCCACCCGTGATGGAAAAACCTCCGGTTGCAAAAATATGCGGGTAAACAAAAATGGGAGAAATATAACTGGCCTGCGGCAAACAACCGGCTGTGTTATAGGCAGCATTACCTTCATAGCAACGCCAGCCATAATTGATGCCACCGCTGGTTCCGGCAGCACGAAAGTTCACTTCTTCCCAGGCGCCCTGTCCCACATCTGCGATCCACATATCATTGGTGCTGCGGTCAAAACTCCACCGCCATGGGTTTCGCAAGCCCAATGCCCAGATGTGGTCATCCACATTCGGATCGGCAACATAAGGATTGTCAGCAGGAATGATATAATAAGGAGGGACTAAAAAATTATTTACATTAATCCGTATCATTTTCCCCAATAGAGACAATCCATTTTGTGAGAAATTATTAGGATCACCACCGCTGCCGCCATCTCCCGTGCCGAAGTAGAGATAACCATCGGGACCAAAATTCAGATCACCCCCATTATGATTGGCAAATGGTTTGGGAATATTGAGCAGTACTACACCACTTGCAGCATCTGCGAGGTCGGGGTTACCCGCCTGGGCCTGGTAACGGGCAATGGTAATATCACCGCTGGTATTTGTATAATAAACAAAGAAGTAACGGTTGGTTTCATAATCAGGATGAAAGGCCACACTTAGCAATCCCCTTTCACCACCGGCAGAAATAATAGTGCTGATGTCTAAGAATGGTGTGACGAGCAAAGTGGTACCATTATGGATCCGTATCCTGCCGCCCTGTTCTACAATGAAGAGACGGTTGGTGCCATCGCCGGCACCGGTAATATCAACGGGGGATGATAATCCGGACGTAATAAAATTACTAAACCCCAGAACAGGTTGGGCGTGGATAAATTTCCCCGGGGCAAGGAGTAAAGTGGTGCTGAACAGAATGGCTTGTACTACAGAAGGTATATATTTTCTCATAGTACATGGTTTTATAAGAAATGGGGTAACAAATTCAATGCCTGAATGGGAAACAGCGATGGCCGCCCGGAAGAAAAACTACGAAGTGGGAGTACGTAACAGGGGAATGGCTATTATTTATGAGGGTTTACCGGTATGTTTACTGAGACAATAGTTCCCTTTCCTTTTTCGCTGCCGATTGAAATGGACGCACCCATCATTTTCAGCAGATCTTTAATGATAAGATAACCCAGGCCGTTGCCTTTGCGATTATCGATATTGGCAGAAGATATAATGAACTGGTCTGCCATAATGTTTTGTATTTGTTCAGGTGTCATCCCAACCCCGCTGTCCTTTACCCGGATGGTGAAATTGTTATTTTCGGATTCATTGCTTATTACAACGCTTCCCTGCTCTGAAAAATTAATAGCATTTGACACCAGGTTATAAATAAGAATTTTCAGCGGCTCCACATACTGGGTGATCTTCACTTCGCTATCCACTTCATTGATAAGCAGCAGATGTTTCTGATTAGCGAGGGATTTCAGCACCCCCAGCACCTGGTTCACCAATTCATGTACACGGAACTTTTCCTTTAACAACCGGCGGTTTTCATTCTGGTATTTTATCCAGTTCAGGATATTGGTGGATAATAACTGTAGCTCCTGTGATGTATTAGCCATCTCCTGTATTGTTTCCTGTTGCAGCTCTTCGGACATTAATTTTCTTTTTTCCAGCAGGTTCTTTCCGGCCACGGTCAGGAACTTTAGTGGTGTAACAATATCGTGGCTGATGATGGAAATGAGCCGGGTCTTAATCGTATTGTTTTTTTCCAGTATTTCATTTTGCTCCTGCAGTTCTTTTGTTTTTTCTGCTACCTGCAGCTCCAGCTTTCGTTGCCTTATTTTATACTGCCGGGTACGAAGACGTAAAAAGAGTGCAATCACGCCAAATAATGTCAATGCGCAAAGCGCAAAGAACCACCACCGCTGGTACCAGGGGGTGCGGATGGTGAACCGGATATCTTTGTACGAGTAATTATTGGCACCAAATCCATTCAGTTTCCGGATACGTAATACATGATCGCCTTTTGCAAGGTTGCTCAGTTGTATGATCGCCCCGTTTTCTATGTTTACAGGTTTCCATTCCGGGTCATCATTGAATTGGTATTCGAGATAGATATTTTCATTATTACACCAGGCTGAAAAACCGAGACGGACCTGCAGATCATGTACGGAGGCGGGTAGTGGATTCTGTTGCAGTAATACAGAGTCTGCCCGCTTATTATCCACCAGCACTTCGTCTACAAATATTTCGCCGTTTGGTAATACCGGAACAGCAGTGACAGGGTCCACCCATAATAAACCTTCCATAGTAGGAAATGATATCGTCTTATTCTTTAGCAGCAACCCGCAAGGTGTACAGCCACCATTCATTTCAGTCATGTCCATTCCATCCCTGCGACCAAAATAATGATAGTACACCTGTCGGGCATCTGTTTCATAAGCATTGATCATTTCATCTATACTGGCTTTGAACAATCCCCGGTTAGTGCTTATCCAGCAAAAACCGGTTCCATCATCTACAAAACAGTGTGTGAAAAGGAGATATCGGTTCTTATCAAGCGGCAGCGCTTTTACTTTTCCATTTTTACTGACGAAAAGACCGTTACCGTACGTACCAAAGAAAACATAATCCTTATAGGTCCAGATGGACCGCACACAATAGCTGCCAGGGTCATACAAGATGTCCATTTTGCCGGAAGAAATATCATACTGCATCAGGGAGTTACAGTTAGCAATAGCCAGTACACCCGGGCTGATCTCTTTCATATCAAAGTGGGTGCGGGGCTTATCTGTCAGGGGGTATTTATAGAGTTGCTTCAGCGAATCCCCTTCCATTTTGTAAATGCCATTTTCGCTGGACAGGTATAGCTTGCCACCCGACAAAGCCATTACCAGTTGTGCAAAGTTTTGACGGATCTTGCTATAGGCCGTTCGTTGCCGGGTTTTGTAATTGTAGCTATGAAGGCAGGATATATTCAGGGTCTTGCTGGCTTGTGTGAACCAGAAGACAGAGTCACCCATCATATAAGTGCTGGTGCCGAATGTCCCTTTGAACGGGGGGTCAGACAGCTCAGGGTTATTCTTGCCTAATATATGTCCCGCATTGGTCATCACATTTCCATCTGAAAGCTCCACCTGGGAATAATAAGAGCTCCTTTCATTAATGCTGCTGCGTTCTTTCCGCATTGGCTCCACCTTATTCTGTTTTATAATAATGATGCCTTTGGAATCAGTACCTATAAAAAGTGTTTTAGTCTGGTCATCATATTGGGCGTAGCGCATCAGCACATCCTGTGGCAGGCGGCTGCAAATAAGGTCTGCAAACAAGCTCCCGTTTTTAACTATGATCTTCCAGGCTTTGTCTTCATTGATAAGAACAGGCTCCTCCATCCCATTCTCCCAGAGAAAAAGATTTTTTCGTATATCAGGTTTTGGCGGCCCGCCTGCAAAGAATATTTCTGATTTATAAAACTGCCGGGTGATCGTATCAAATCGCCAAAGCCCACCAGCCCTGTCTGCCACAAAAATTTCATCGCCGCATTTAAAAGCAGTGGACACATCATTCACCTGTACGGAAAGAAGTACGGGGGAACGCATGGACAACGAAAAATAATACAGGCGTCCCAGGTGCAAAAGAAAAGTGGCAGTATCGCTTTGCGGCAG
This sequence comes from Chitinophagaceae bacterium, assembly GCA_040080515.1. Lineage (GTDB taxonomy): Bacteria > Bacteroidota > Bacteroidia > Chitinophagales > Chitinophagaceae > JJ008. The sequence goes on from JBEBIF010000068.1 coordinate 7,554, forward strand.
CACCTGGTCAAACTGAAGAGCGAATGGCCCGCCGCTGATCTTTTGATTTTTATTGTAAAAGATCTCTGATACTGCCAGGGAAACGATATTGCTTTCGGGGTTACCTACAATAACGGCTTTCTTTAAAAAGGAAAGCGAATTTTTATTTACGGAAAGAATATTACCTGTGTTGTCGGTTGTAAAAATGGTGCCACTATTATTTCTGATCAGGAAAAGCACCCTTTCATTTGTGATATGCGGATTGTCCCCGCTGGTATATGTTTTAAACGACACGCCATTATACCGGACCATGCCAGCCTCTGTGGCTATCCACAAAAAGCCGGTTTTTTTATCCCATTGCAATCCCTTTATTCCATTAGAGGGAAGTCCATCTTCAGTTCCGTATTGCTGAATATGAAAACCGGCTGCCTTTTGACCAACGGCAGCTACAGATAAAAACAGCAAAATACAGGTAAGAATTTGTCGCAGAGCCATAAAGTGTTTACAATAACAAGTTACAGCAATCCCACTAATAATTTACATTATACAGCGTGGCCAGTTCCATCAGTTCTTTGATATTCCCGGCATTTGTTTTTTCGAATATGCGGGTTTTGATAGTGGAAACGGTATTCATTTTCAGGTTCAGCGTTTCACCAATTTCTTTAGTGCCGATACCTTTGAGAATATAATGTAGTATTTCCAATTCCCGCGGGGCCAGGGTTGAAAAAGGGTTTTCGTGGTTTTGCAGAAGGGGTGATTTTCGTGAGGGTTCCTCATTTTGCAGAAATTTATTGATCACCTGGGTTATTTCTTCTTCACCAACCGATTTGGATAGATATTGCCTGATGCCGTATTGTTTTACGGCTTCACCATAAATTTCGGCCGGTTGCATAGAGAAAACAAGAATACTTAGGTCTGGGTACACCCGGCGGATATTCGGGATAATCTCCAGGGTGTTACCATCCGATAAAATAATATCAAGTATAAGGTGCGTATATTTCTTCTTTACCAGTTCTTTCATAAGGTCGTTACAGGTAGCCACCTCTTCAATATCGGCGTAGCCAAGGGTAAGCTGTATTTGTAACTTCAGCCCTTTCCGTATCATACTATGGTCATCAGCAATTAAAATTTTTGGTTGCATCCTTTTTTCCGTTTCAGTCGGCCTGTTATTTTGTGTGCTAATTTCCATATTTTATTTCCCCTTCTGTAAAATATATTCTGATCCGCCTGTGAACCCGTTTAAAAACTGGTTCCTGCTACCTGATAAGCGCCAGGGTGCCTTTTAGTATTCTCGTTTCAGCTGAATAAATATCCTTATAAGCAAGCAGGTAAATGAACACTGCGGAAGGAAGTGGCACGCCTTTCACCATTCCATCCCACCCCTTGCTTTTATCGCTTGTTTCAAAGATCAGCTGTCCTGCACGGTCAAACACTTTTATATTGAACTGAGTAACGGCTTCTGTACCCAACGCCCTGAACCAATCATTTTTTCCATCATTGTTTGGGGTAAAGCCTGTTGGAACAAAAACGCTGCATAAACCTTTTGTCACCAACACCTGGCTGGTGGTGGCACCACAATTATTTGTTGCAGACAAGGAATAAAGTCCGGGTTGTGTAAGGGTATAGGTTGGGCCGGTGGATCCATCCTGCCAGGTCCGCTGCCATGACGGATCTAATACCGGACGAAGTGTGAGTGTGTTTCCGGGACAAATGAATTGGTCTGAACCTAAAGTAAACCGCGGCTTGAGATTATGAGTAATGATAACGGTATCTGACTTTTTACAACCATTATAATTTACTTCTACATAATAAGTTCCTTGCTGAAGGGCTGTATAGAATGGGCTGGTACTGCCATCCTGCCATAGATAACCGGAGTTGAGATAAGTGGCATCAAAAGTTACCGGAACTCCTTCACATACGGTCACGTCATTCCCAAGATTTATTATTGGTGAGGGCTTTACAGAGGTGATGGTCAGACTATCTCTGAAAGAACAACCACCATTATTTACTTCGCACCAATAAAGCCCGGGTTGATTTACTTTAATAATTGAAGTGGTGGCACCATTACTCCACAGGTAACCGATAGCTCCGGCTGTTGTTGCATTCAGCGTAAGTGAATCGCCGGAGCAAACCGGGGTGTCGGGCCCCAGGTTAAAAACAGGAGTTGGTTTAAATGTAATGTTTATGCTGTCCCTTTTGGTGCAGCCGTTGCTGCCTCTTACTTCAACCCAGTACAGACCAGAAGTGGTGGCGAGAAATGTAGGATTGGTGGAACCGTTTTGCCACAGGTAGGTAGAACCGGCACTGGTGGCATCAAGAGGCACGGGACTGGTTCCGCATAACGTAATATCATTGCCAAGGCTTACAACGGGTTTGGGCAGCAATGCTGTTATGGTTAGGCTGTCGCGGAAAATGCAACCGCCATTATTTACCTGGCACCAATACAAGCCTGATTGAAATGCTTTAATGGTAGCTGTGGTGGCATTGGTATTCCACAGGTAAGAAATTGCGCCGGAAACAGTTGCGTTAAGCGTTAGGGTGTCGCCGGAGCACAACGGAGAATCTGCCCCCAGGTTAAACACCGGCAATGTTTTGAAAGCAACATTGATGCTGTCTCTTTTTATACAACCGGCAGCATTCCTTGCTTCCACCCAATAGAGACCGGCAGTGATGGCCAGGAAAGTGGGATTGGTGGAACCATCCTGCCAGAGAAAAGTGTTACTGCTGCCAATACCAGATGAATTTAATAACAGGCTGGTAGCGGTACAAACAGTGGTGTCGGGCCCCAGGTTAATATTGATCGCATCGGTACTTACTTGTTTTTTGATGGTATCCGTTCCGCAATTGGTAAACTTGATGAGCTTCACAGTATAAATTCCTGCAACGGAAAAGGTATGAAAAGGGTTATTGACAGTGGAAGCGTTATTAGCACCGGAAGCAGGATCATCAAAATCCCAAAGTACTGATACCACATTTGAAGCGGGGGTGTAGTTAAAACTGGCGGTCAATGTCTGGCAGCTAACAGTGTGGGTAAAACTGTCGGGCGGATAAAAATAACTTTGAACAAATGTGGGCAGTCCGTAAGAAGACACCTGGTTGGGAAGGGTATATTGTACAGCACTGGCAGTAAAAACACACCCAGGTCCATATACATTGGGATTACTGATGGAAGCAATATTCTTATAAGCCCGCTTGGCCATATATATTTTACCATCCGGTGCAATTTGTAAAGCAGCATAGGTGTCAATCGGATCAGCGTTTAATGAAATGACCTGTCTTGATGCCCTGATTGCGGCAGCACTGCCTAATGTAATATCATATTGATACAGGGCATTTCTTTTTTGTGCCGTTACAGGATCGGTATAAAAAACGCTTGAGTATAACAGGTTGCTGTTAGGTGAAAATTCCACTCCATATGATAAATAATGCGGATCTCCGGGCAGGTACATGCTTACCCCGTTTGATACCACGCCTGTGGCATTATCAAAATCACATACATCCACATTCACTGTCCAGTGTGCTGCTGCGATCTTTGTGCCATCAGGAGAGGCCTTTAAGTAGCCAAGTGAAGAGGAGTCCACTGAGGAAGGAGGCACCACCCCTGGCAATACTACCCCTGCATGACTAGTAACAGGCACCAAAGTTACCCCGGCAGGAGTAACAAGAAATGAATAATAGATATCAGAAACAGAGCCATGCGCCACTACCCAAACATCCCTGTTGTTGCAATGCCTGACGGCCGTTACTTTTTCAACCACATTAGAAATCATCGGACTGTTCTTAAGCTCCACATCCCCTTTTCCATTATCCAACGTCATATTAACGATTGAATAGTTCAACCCCCTCGGGCCGCTCAACTGATCCACTGTGAATACATAATATCTGGTGTTGTCACCAATCTTAGGGACAATAACAGCAGACTGAGAAGAGGAGGGATCGCCAAAAAGCCCTGTCCCGTTAGGCATTACCTGGTGTATTTTATTCCAGATGCTGATACCATCAGTGTAAAAAAGAAGGCCGCCGTTGCTGTCACTGATAGTGGCCACCCCCTCAGTGGTATTCAGTTGCCCGTCATTTAATGGAACAGGAGCGCCACTGTTGAAATCTATACCCAGGTAACGTCCAAAATACCAGACATTGGCTTCCTTTTGTTGTGCACAAAGAGGAATTGCGGCGCTGAACAGGAACAGCAAAAAGAAACTTCTTAGAACAAATAGCATATAAACAGTTAATTGTCACCCTGCGGGGCTTAATTATTCAACTAAATTCTGGAAAATCCTCCCAGTCGGTGTAGAATTAATTCTACAAATTCTTTTTGAGGAGTAAATAACATTGCACTCTCAATTTTATTCCTGCCCGTATTTATCCAAAACAATAAACGCTTAACAATGGTAAGAAACTGCTTAAAAAAAATGTATGCGCTGCTGGTTGTTTTTGCCCTGCTAATTACAGGCACAAACATATCTGCACAGTTAAATCCGCCCCTTGGTGCAAGTGATTGGAAGTATGTTACCCCATTTCAATATGGGTATGTAATGAATGACATGTCATTTATTGATAATAATACCGGGCTGGCTGTTGGAAACAATGGTGCTATCGCCAAAACAACGGATGGCGGATACAACTGGCAATATCTTTCTTTCAAATATATTACAGCAACAAACAGTATTTCATTAGCCAGCTTAAATGATGTGCATTTTGTAACACCAACGGTGGCTTATGCCGTGGGTGGCGGCGGATTACTGATCAAAAGCACGGATGGTGGCATCAACTGGGCACAGATAACCACTCCTTTGACCCCACTGGGAAAGAACATTAATGCATTACATTTCGTAAATAAAGACACGGGTTATATTGGCGGTGCGGCTATAAATACCACCAACACCACCAATATTAATGATGCCCCGAAAGTATATTTTACAAAGAACGGTGGCCTCAGCTGGGATTCATTGGCAACACCTTTCAGACGCCAGCAAAATGTTGCGAACCTGAGCGGCTTTAACCAGTCGGAGATACAGCGGATTCATTTTGTGAACGACTCTGTGGGATATGTAACAGGTTCCTGCGGAAACGTAAGCGCCAACTACAGCGCAATACTCTGGAAAATTGAAAAAGGAGTTGTTCGGGATTATAGCATACACAGATCCAAGTTTGGTATTACTGCCACCACCGGTTCTTATGCTCCTGCCACACAAACCTATAAAGGAGTTATTGGTATCAATGATTCATTGGTAATGATATCCAGCCTGAATAATAACGTGGTGATAAGAGTAAAAACGGGTAAGAATGACAGCACTGCCAGCGCTGTGCCTGCTGTTTGGGGCGCCTACGAAAAAGGAATCTATGATATAGTAGTTTGGCTGAACAGCACAGCGACCCCTTTTCCGGCATCATTAGCAGG
>JBEBIF010000441.1:0-3004 GCA_040080515.1 Chitinophagaceae bacterium
GATCATTCTCTGGCATGGTATCAGCAAAGCAATAAGCAGTGTAAATCTAAGTATTTCCCCTATATATTTTAGTAAATAAAATACCCGGCTTTTTTCTATTTTTGCAGCCGCTTAAGACCGGGATCGGAAATTTGCTCTTTGTTTTAAAATAGTTTCCTGTTTCGGCAGGAATTGGACCCTTAGCTCAGTTGGTTAGAGCACCTGACTCATAATCAGGGGGTCGCAGGATCGTGCCCTGCAGGGTCCACCACTTTCAAAAAGCGGAACGATGTTCCGCTTTTTTTTTACCAGGCCTCAAAAAATGAAATGGGTTCTTTAACCTTTTGTTAACCGGGATGAAAATACATTTGTCCACTACTTAAATAATATATGAAGAAGATTTTATCGCTATCCGTTTGTGCCCTTTTAGCATTATCATTATCTGCACAAGAAACTCCTGAAGCTCCAAAAAAGAAAAAAGAACCTATTAACCTGACCAACAGGGCCAATGATCATTTTCTGTTGCAATTTGGCTATACCGGATGGAGCGGATTACCAGATACCATTACCAAAAGTGGGCTCTCCAAAAGCATCAACGTTTACTTCATGCTGGACTATCCTTTTAAAACCAACCCCAAAATGAGTATCGCCATCGGGGCCGGAGTAGGTACAGACCATATCACTTTTACCAAAACCTATGTAGGTATAAAAGATGCTACTCCAACCATACGCTTCACTAACCAGTCTGATACCAATAATTTTAAGAAAACAAAATTGGCTACCGCTTATCTCGAAGCGCCACTGGAACTTCGCTTTTCTGCAGAACCCATGACTGGTAAAGGTTTTAAAATGGCGCTGGGTGTAAAAGTGGGTATGCTGATCAATGCACACACCCGCAATACCAAATTTCAAAATAAGTCAGGTACCGCTCTTAATGATTTTGTGATGAAAGAATCCAGCAAACGTTTTTTTAACAAAAGCAGGATTGCTGCCACTGCCCGGTTTGGATATGGCCACTTCAGCCTGTACGGCGCTTACCAGCTTACTCCTGTATTTAAAGACGGCCTCGGCCCGGTGGTACGACCTTACTCTATCGGTATTACTTTAAGCGGACTATAATCCCGGATTACACAGATAATACAGAATAACGCATTTGAAAGATTATTAGGGATTTCATGGATTAAATCTGTGAAATCCCTAATAATCTTTTAATCCGTGTTTACCTTTGTCATTCCCTCTTTACCGGGGGAATTTTTACTACTATGATCGATAAGAAAAACGTAATTCAAAAAGAGGAACGGGCCATACTGGTGGGATTGGTATATAAAGACCAGACAGAACCGCAGGTGCAGGAATACCTGGATGAACTGGCTTTTTTAGCAGAAACGGCTGGTGCTGTTACCATTAAACGATTTACACAAAAGCTACCACACCCGGACAGCAGAACCTTTGTTGGAAAAGGAAAGCTGGAAGAGATAGCGACCTATGTCAATGGAAAAGATATCCGGGTTGTCATCTTTGATGATGAACTTACAGGCGCACAGATCAATAACCTTGAAAAAGCGATCGGTGTAAAAGTGATCGACCGCAGTGACCTCATCCTCGACATTTTTGCCCGAAGGGCCAAAACCGCACAGGCAAAAGCCCAAGTGGAACTGGCACAATACCAATATATATTACCAAGACTGAGAGGTATGTGGAAACACCTCGAACGGCTGGGTGGTGGTATAGGCACCAGGGGCCCGGGTGAAAGTGAAATAGAAACCGACCGTCGTATTGTACGGGATAAGATCTCCTTGCTGCGCAAACGGCTTGACGAAATAGATAAACAGGCATTTACCCAACGCAAAGACCGGGGCGAATTTATCCGGGTGGCACTCGTAGGCTATACCAACGTAGGAAAATCAACCCTGATGAACCTGCTGAGCAAACGGGAAGTGTTTGCAGAAAACAAATTATTTGCAACACTGGATACCACCACTGGTAAAGTAGTGTTTGATGGTACTCCTTTTTTACTAAGTGATACGGTGGGTTTTATCCGCAAGCTGCCTCATCATTTGGTGGAAAGTTTTAAAAGCACACTGGATGAAGTACGGGAAGCAGATATTTTATTACATGTGGTGGATATTTCGCATCCCGCATACGAAGAACAACTAGGAGTGGTGAACAAGACATTGCAGGAGCTGAATGCATTTGAGAAACCAACTCTCACCATCTTTAATAAAATGGACCTGTATGAAGCGAATACGTTTGATGAATGGCTGGAAGAAAGCACCAAACAAGAGATACTGGAAGACCTGAGAGACCGGTGGAATAATGAAACCAGTGGCAATGCAGTATTTGTTTCTGCTCTTGAAAAAAGAAATATTGATGCACTGCGCCAAACGATACTTGAAAAGGTAAGAGAACTGTACCGGGTACGGTATCCTTACAAAACAGAATTCTTGTATTAAGGGACACTATTTTATTGCCGCTATCTTTGGTAAATCAACCTCTTGCTGATGTCCATTTCTTCACAAAATGCTGCCGCGGCTGAGCACAAATGGCTGGGCTATCTTATTGGCCTGGCAGTAATAATAAATTTCAGCGGACTCTTTGTCACTCTCATGGAACCTGATGCCGGTATCTATGCTTCTGTTTCCAAAAACATGGTGCTGCGCAATAATTACTGGGACCTTGTTTTCCAGGGTAAAGATTGGCTGGACAAACCTCATTTCCCTTTTTGGATAACAGCCGCATCCTTTAAACTATTTGGATTTACCACCTGGGCATATAAACTGCCCGGCATCTTGTTTCTCCTGATGGGAGCCTGGTATACTTACCGTTTTTGTGTGTTGCATTATAATAAGACCATTGCCTTATGGGCCGTGTTTATTTTGCTGACCGCAGAACATATTCTTATATCCAGTAATGATGTGCGGGCAGAGCCTTATCTCACGGGACTTGTTATTGCTGCTATCTATCATTTCTCAAGAGCTATTACTGCAAAACCGGGATGGCATTTGGTGGCTGCCTCATTGTTTAC
>JBEBIF010000069.1:0-12881 GCA_040080515.1 Chitinophagaceae bacterium
GCCGGAACGGATATTCAGATTACCAGAACCTCTTCCTTTTATCACATCCCCTGTCAGTTCATCCAGTATCAGCTGCACCGTTACCATAGGATTGGCCGGTTATATCCACATCATATATGATATTGGTGGCATTGTTCTTTACATCGCTGTCATTCATTTCCCGGCCATATTTGCGTTCTACCAGGAAATCTGCAATGCCCGATTCCCGGCTGGTGGAAGAAGGGATGGTGATATAGCTGCTGTCTTCATCAGATGCATAGGCATCGATCTTCATATACATATCAGACTGCGGACCGGCGAGTGTTAATATCCCGGTGCCTTTTACATTACCATAAAACTGTTTGTTATTCTTTAATGTGGTGCGCAGCAACTGCACCGGTTTGTTATTATCCTTATCTACTGTATTAGGTTTTTGAGTGGAAATATCCAGGGCATAGAACATGTTCTTAAATGCCTGGTGTTCTATTCCGCCTCTCAGGTAGATCGGGTTTCCGGTTACCGTATCCGTAAGTACGATACCATCGAGGTTGATCTCTGTTGGTTTCAGCTCAATGTCGGTATCTTTTATTTTATAGAAGCATTGTGTGAAGATCACTTTCAGTCCGGCATCCCTTAATCTTCCCTTTCCGGTAACGGTCAGGTTATTAAATGCGCCATCAAGGTTTACATCACCGGTAAGGAAGCCCTGCATATTGGTAAACAGGTTGCCCAGGAAACGTTCCAGGATGCTGATCTGAAATTCTTTTGCTTTGATGGCAATGTTGTTGTTCTTTGCTTTGTCTTTATCGCCAATGAAGACGTGGCCTTCAAAGCTCAGCGAGTTTTGCTGGTTCACTGTACCGCCTTTGAAGCGGAGTTCTTTGGTAAGCTGATCATATTCCAGTGAGGTGCGGACCTGGCCGAGGGAGTCATTGTCCAGCCGGAAATATTCTGTCATCAGCTCATCCGACTTTACATTTAAATTCCCGGTAGGATCGGTCACCATCACATTACCGGAAAGCAAACCTTCCACCCGGTTCTTTGGCATAAAGTAAAGAGCAAAATCGCCTAAGTTGATCTTTGTTAATTCGATCTTCAGGTCATTCCAGTTACCGGCACCGGGCTGTGTGCGCAATACGATCTTCTGTTCTCCTTCACTTAATACCAGCTGGCCGCTTGCCGGGTTATTGCTGCGGAATACCAGTTCCCCGGATTCATCTATTGCCCATGCTTTACCATTGATGGTAAATTCAGAGGGTTCAAACTCAATTTTAACCCCATCATTATAAGTAAGTACCAATGCATGCAGGTCGGCTCTTTCTACGGTTTGATTGGCGCCGGTAAGTATGGATACCCTTGAAGAATCATTCCGTGCATTAATGCTGAATGTTGCCAGTGGAATATTAAGGCTGTCGTTGATGCGTATATTGCTGGTGTTGCCGGTAAGCACCAGGCTGTCGCGGTTTCCCCTGGCAATAAGCGTTACCTCATCAAAATTGTATTGTTTGTATTTAAACTGCGGAATCTCGGCATTGAAGTCCAGTATGTTTTGTGCCAGGTTCATCTGTCCTTTAAAGTGACTATTACTGAGGCCGGTGATACTGGAATCGATTAGTTGCAAATATTCATCCACATAATACGTGGTGATATCAAATTTAATATCCTGGTTACGGGGATACCTCTTTGGCGGTTTGATATAGGCCGGGTAATATTTATTCAGGAAAAAGGTAAAGGCAGAAGGCAGCTCTTTTATAATGAAGTCACCCTCCACTTTGGCTGTAAATTCATTAGAGACCGCCGTCACCACTTTTACATTATTGATATAGGCGGATGATACCACCAGCGAATCAAAAGGCAGGCGGTGCCCGTTTTTGGTGATCTCTGCATCAATGATCCGGGCGTTACCCAAAAAATTATCAATGGAGTTACTTGTAAAATTAAAATTCAGTTTACCCCGGAAAGTGATGCTGTCTTTAGTGATTTTCAGGTTTCTCAGATCTGCATGGGACACATCTGCGATCAGGTCAAAACGGGGTGTTTTGCCATTAAAGTCAATGATGCCATTCAGGTCAAGGTCCGCATTCTTATCCCTGATAGAGGCTGTTCCTTCAAAGAGTTTTTTATCGAGCTTGCCTTTTACCACAATATTTTCATAGCGGTAGTTATTATAATCTGCAAAGCGGATCGTGCCATCTACAAAAGTGTTCCTGCTTTTTTCATTGAATCCTTTTCCTTTTAGTGTACCGGTAAGTGAAACAGCGCCAAGTGTTTTATCATCCAGGAATTGTCCCAGTTGAAAATTATCCGTGGCAATAGTACCGGAGTAAACAGCATCCTGCCCGCGGGGCAACTTCATGTTGATGTCGGTAGTAACCGTGCCCAGGTTTGTTTGAATAGTGCCGTAGGTTACAAAGTCACGGATAAAACCGGTAAAGCTTCCTTTGAAATTGACATATTGTATTTTACGGAGATCGGGGCTGGTAACTTTTTTAATGGCGGGTACTATAGCTACCGCATCACTGTAGGTGGTGCGGAAATCATTGGCTTTAAAGTCTATAAAGGTTTGGTTGATGTCCGGAAGACCGGTTAAACTGATATCTCCATTCAGTATGGTACTGTTGCCGGCCTGTATCACCATTTCTCTTCCTACCAGGTCGCTGATAGTTCCTCTTACTTTTCCTTTCAGGCTGATCTTCTTTTTCCAGGTGGCCATTGCCGGTGCAAAAAAAGCGATATCATCACTATCCACATAGGAATCGTCAAAGATGGCAGCCAGTTTTACTTTGCTGATGAAATAGCCGAGGTCATCCATATCATCATAAGACATGGAAAAGAAATTTCGTAAGGTACTGCGGTTAGTGGCCAGGTCCATATTATGGAAAGCCATTCCCTGCGGCGTCATTTTTACGTTGGCAGAAAGGTTCTTTACTTCCAGGCCGCTTCTTTCCTTTGCCGAAAGTTTTAAGTTGGAAAAGATCGTATCACCAATAAAGCTGCTGCCGGATAATTCTGCATTGATCGCTGTAAATAAAATATGTTTCCCATCAAAATAAGTGAACGGCTGGCGGTCCATTTCCTTGTCGGTACTGAATGTACCATTGATGATCTTCAGATCGCCGATCTTAAAAACCGTTTTAGTGTTATTCCAGGAAACAGCTGATCGTATCGCTTCGGTCACTGCTTCATTTACTGTAGGTGGGGTCCGGGGTTTTATCCGGGAGTAATTATTTATTGCCACCACCGGATCCTTTACGATCAGTGAATTGATCTCGTATTGATTTCCCGACAAGCTGAGATGATCGGCATCCAGGTTAAGCATCCCCACTTTTATATTCATATCGGTGCCCAGCCATCCATCTTTTTTTATAAAGGCCACATTCTTCAACTCTACTTTTTTCAGGTTGAATTTTATTCCTGCCTTCTTTTTCTTTGTACTGTCGGGAGAAGAAGAGAGGTAGTCGAATATGAATTGCTGCCGCCATACAGAATCGGTTCGCTGAAATTTGATAATGGCATTCTCCAGTCCGATATATTTCAGCTCTGCTTCTTTTTTAAAAATGAACCAGTCGGTGATCCGCACCTGCACGTCGCCAGCATATAAAAGGGTGTCGCCTTTGCGGTCTTCTATCAGCACCCCTTCCAGGTGCATCCGGTTAAGGAGAGAAAAATCCACATGGGCAATGCTGACCTTGGTTTGAAGGTCACGGGATAGGCGTTTGGTTACCTGTCTGCCGATCCAGTTCTGTCCCCAGGGAGTTTGAATAAAAATGTAAACGGCCGCCAGCAAAATGAGGAGGGAGAGAAAGAACCATTTCAATATTTTGAGGAAACGCTTCAGGCCCGGGTGATTTAGGTGTAAAAGTATGCAATCGAATCCTTTAGGCAAATTCAATACCAATAATAGGTATGAATTACGAAGAGGGATGTACGAATGGTAGAATTTTCAGATTATGCCGGTTGCAAACAGAAAAAACAGCTCCTGGCTGACCTGCTTTTTTTCTTCTTAACAAAAATTTCAGGCTGCAGCCCGGAGAATGCGTTGCTGGCGGGCAACAGAATGGGTAACAGCAGCAACGGTTACAGGTTCCTGTATTGTTTACTCCCTGTTCCTGGTGTCGATGATGATCTTCTTTTTCTTCAGGTATTTGCCAAATGAAAGGCCAAAGGCCCGGTGGCGGATGCGGGGCCCGTAGTCAGCATTGTTGATACTGGCAGCGCCATGTGTGTATTGAAGAAAAATCAGGAAGCCGCTGCTGGTTTCATAGCCTAATTGTGCATGAAAGCTGGCAGAATAGCGGCCATAATCGCCGGGTCCCCACTTCATTTTCCTGCTTACGGCACCACCGGTTCTCAGGTTAAATGTTTCTTTGCCAAACAATTGAAAATCGAGCGACGGTCCGGCTTTTATGTAGAAATGAGAGGGCTTATTGCCTAGGTCCAGTTGCAGCAGCGCTGCCAGTTCAAAGCAATGAATGGTGGTGTTATTATCTGCGGCATTTACATCCGGGGGGAAGGCAAATTGAGTGAACTTCACATCATATCCTTTCATGCTGTAATAGGCAGCTGGTACAAAGAAGAGCCTGTTTTCAAAAGGCACTTTCAGCATAGCGCCGCCCTGGATACCGTATTTAAAGGTGTTGTCCTGTCTTTTACCCTGCACCACATATTTACTTGAGGTGGCTTGTGCGCCGGCAAACAGGCCCAACTGGACTTGCCCGGTGGCTATTGTTGAAACAAAGAGAAGGGTACAGGTAACTGATAATAATTTCATAATAAGGTATATTCTTATACAATTAAATTTAGTTCAAGCTTTTCGGAATGGATTGCGCCACAGCATGTTGACTAATGGCGGGATAGGATGGGTGGGCAAAAGTAGAAATTTAAATCCGGGAATGCAAGTGAAGCGGTTATATATTTCAATACTGCTTTGCGGGGTCTTTTATTTCAGCACTTGAATTATAAACTTGTGAATCCCCTTTTGGAATGGAAAGGTTGCCCCAGTTCTTGCCTTTTATTGTTTTAGCAATATGAATGATCTGTCCAATGTGGTAAGGATAATGCGCCAGTTGCCGGTTGATGGCATCGATCACACTCAGTGGCTCCTGCCGGATGGTCACTTTTTTCTTCAGATCTTTTTTCTTTAATGATTCCAGTGCACTTAAGAAGCAGGTCCATCCTTTTTCCCAAAGATCAACCAGTTGTTGCTTGGTATAATTATGCACTTCAAATTCATCATCCCGCAGCCGCCATTCCTTTTCACCGTCTTCAGTTAAGAAGTTGGTCCAGCGGCTCAGCATATTACCTGCCAGGTGCTGTATGATAATGGCAATACTGTTCGATTCATCATTGGGCTGGTAATGAAAATCCCAGTCATTCAATTGACCAAACGTTTTATCACCAAGGTCTTTATAATATTTCAACCTTCTTATTGCTGTAGCAAGAAATTCTTTTCCAACTGAGGACATAATTATTACTTTTTAATTATTCATTTTTAATTGCTGTTACCATCCTTCCGCTGCATCCTCTCCCCGGATATCAGCCACCGCTTCAAACTTTCCATCGGGCAGCACTTTGATGATCTCCGTCCGGCCGATGCCTTCCCGTTCTTTGGCAAATTTATAACCCATTTTGGTCAATGCCTCTTTTACTGGTGCCGGAAATCCCTTTTCTATCAATATCTCATCCGGCAGCCACTGGTGATGAAATTTCGGTTTGTACACGGCCTCTTCCGTACTCATGTTGAAATCAATGATGTTGACCAGTGTTTGAAATATCTGTGTGGGAATAGTAGTGCCGCCGGGAGTACCCACCACAATAAAAGGTTTATCATCTTTCAATACGATGGTGGGGGTCATAGAACTAAGCATTCGTTTGCCGGGATGAATGGCATTGGCCTCACCACCCACAGCGCCATACATATTCGGCACACCGGGTTTGATGCTGAAGTCGTCCATCTCATCATTCAGAAAAAAACCGGCACCTCCCACCACTGTTCTGCTGCCATACGAATTATTCAGCGTGGTGGTGATGGAAATGGCATTGCCTTCTTTATCAATCACACTCAGGTGTGTGGTTTCCTTACTTTCTGCCCGTAACAGCACACCTGGTTTTATATCAGTACTGGGCGTGGCTTTTGAGGGATCATAATCTTTCATGCGTTCCTGCAGGTAGGTATCATTGCTCAGCATATTTACCGGCACTTTGTAAAAATCAGCATCACCCATGTATTCGGCACGGTCGGCAAAAGCCCGGCGTTCCACTTCTGTCATAAGTTGCACGGCTTGTAATGACTGAAAACCCATTGAAGCAATGCTCCGGTCTTCCACCATTTTCATCATCTGGTGTAACAGCAATCCACCGCTGCTTGGCATTGGCATACCCACCACTTTATATCCTTTGTACATAAAAGTATGTGGTGTCCTTATTTTAGCCTGGTAGTTTTTCAGATCATCATAAGTAATGATGCCACTGCCTCTTTTCATTTCTTCTACAATCAGTCTTGCTGTTTCACCTTCATAAAAGCCGGCTGCTCCTTTATCCCGTATCCGGATGAGTGTATTGGCCAGGTCATTTTGAATTAAAGTGTCACCTTTTCTCCACCTGTCTTTTACGAACACGGGCAGTACCGTATTAAAGTTTTTCAATTCCTCGTGCAGGCCGTTCAATGAACGGGCTTCTCTTTCACTGATCGTAAATCCTTTTTGGGCCAGGTCAATAGCCGGTTGTATCAATTTTTCAAAAGGAAGTCTCGCATATTTTACATAAGAAAAAATACCTGCTACTGTACCCGGTACACCACTGGATAAATGACCATCCTGGCTTTTATCGGTACGGGGGGTGCCGTCAGCATCCACATACATATCACGATGAGCAGCAGCCGGAGCTTTTTCACGATAATCAACAGCAAGCAATTCGCCATTACTTAACCGGCCTACTAAAAAACCACCACCGCCCAGGTTGCCGGCATTGGGATACACTACTGCCAATGCCAATTGTGTGGCAATAGCCGCATCCACCGCATTACCTCCCTGCTTTAGTATCTCCACACCAACTTTACTTGCCAGCGCATGGGCTGAAACCACCGCACCATTCTCCGCCACTACTTTTTTAGAGCTGCTGTACTGGTAAGGATTGATACTGGCAACAGCCGTCTTATTCTTTTGTGTGGAAGTGCAAGCCGAAATAAAAAATAACAGGACAAGGGTGGAAGACCATTTCTGCATGGGTGGGCAATTTGAAATAAAACTACACAAATGCGGGCACTTGCAGAAGAGTAAAGAGGCCTCGCCCGGAGGAAAAAGAGAAAAGGAGATTGTGTAAAGTAGTTACTTTTTTACTCTTTATTCTCTGTGCGATAAAAAAATGAGCGATGCGAAGCCCGTTTCTTAACTTGCCGTATAAAATTTATCCATATGTTTCGTAAGGCTTTGTTACCCTTTGTTACGCTTCTATTACTGGCAACGGCTTGTTTTTCACAAGCACCACCAGACAGGCAATTACAATCTCCGGAAGAATTTTTAGGTTATAAGATCGGCAGCCGGTACACTCCGCATTGGAAGATCGTTAACTATTTCAATCATGCTGCTGCCACAATGCCGGCCATGCTAAAACTGGAAAAGTATGGAGAGACCAATGAAGGACGTCCCTTGCTGCTGGCTTTTATCTCTTCTGCAGATAATATGAAGAACCTGGAGCAGATACGGATGAATAATCTGCGGCTGGCCAACCTGGCCCGTGATAAAGCAGCAGCTATTGAAGAGAATGCACCTGCACTGGTATGGCTCAGCTATAACGTACATGGAAATGAAACTTCTTCTTCCGAAGCAGCGATGCTGACCTTGTATGCACTGCTGAACCCGGCAGAAACAAAAACAAAAGAATGGCTGAAGAATACGGTGGTGATCATTGATCCGTGTATGAATCCTGATGGACGGGACCGCTATGTGAACTGGTATAATTCCGTAGTTGGGAAAAATGTAAACCCGCAACGCATTTCAAGGGAACACCGGGAACCCTGGCCGGGTGGCAGAACGAATCATTACAATTTTGACCTGAACCGGGATTGGGCCTGGCAAACACAGGTGGAAAGCCGTCAGCGGATAAAAATGTATAATGAATGGATGCCACAGGTACATGTGGACTATCATGAACAGGGTTCTAATGAGCCTTACTATTTTGCACCTGCTGCACAGCCATTTCATGATGTGATCACTCCGTGGCAAAGGGATTTCCAGGTGACCATTGGAAAGAACCATGCAAAATACTTTGATGCCAATGGCTGGCTGTATTTTACCAAAGAAGTATTTGATCTCTACTATCCCTCTTATGGCGATACCTACCCAACATTCAACGGGGCTATCGGCATGACGTATGAACAAGGAGGTGGTCCATCCGGAGGAGCTGCCGTTATTACTGATGAAGGGGATACGCTGACATTATGGGACCGGGCCAACCATCATTTTACCACTTCATTAAGCACCATTGAAATTTCTTCATTAAATGCAGGTAAGCTGATAAAAGAGTTTCATAAGTTCTTTAATGATGCTGTGTCAACCGGTATCGGAGAATATAAATCGTATGTGATAAAGAATACTGCAAAAGATAAAGAACGTATTGAATCGCTGCTCGATCTGCTGGATAAGAACGGTATTCAATATGGCCAGGGAAGCGGTGCCGGAAAAGGGTATAATTACAATTCTGGTAAAGACGAATCCTTTACAATGAGCAATGATATTGTGATAAGCGCAGCACAACCAAGATCAGCAATGGTGAAAGTATTGTTTGAACCGAAAGGCCGGTTGGTTGATTCTGCTACTTATGATATTACCGCCTGGGCATTGCCTTATGTATATGGAGTAGAGTGCTTTGCCAGCCGCGAAAAATTAAATGCCTCCGGTGCCGTACCAAAAAATAAAGTGACGAATGAGGAGACCAGTTATGGATATGTGATTCCCTGGAATGGTATTAAAACGGTACATCTTGCCGGGCAATTGTTAAAGAAAGGAATTTTGCTCCGCTATGCCGAACAGCCTTTTGAAGTAAATGGCAATAAGTTTGACCGGGGCGCCATCATCGTTTTAAAAACGGCCAACAGATCATTTGGCAGCAATCTTTGGGCAGAAGTAAGAAAAGCGGCAGATGCGGATAATATAAAGTTGTACCCGGTTTCCACAGGCTTTGTTGATAAGGGGTTTGATTTTGGCAGTGATAAGGTACATCCTTTCAAAGCGCCGAAAGTGGTGCTGCTTACCGGTGAAGGTGTAGGTTCCAATGCTGCCGGTGAAGTGTGGCATTTCTTTGAACACCAGATCGATTACCCCATTACCTTGATAAATGCAGCAGATGCCGGCAGGGCCGACTGGAATGAAATAGATGTGGTGATATTGCCCGATGGCAATTATAAATTTCTGAGCGATAAAGCGCAAACAGATGCGTTCAAAGATTGGGTGAATAAAGGTGGAAGAGTAGTGGCATTGGAAAGCGCCGTTGGTGCATTGGCAAAAGCCGAGTTTGGCATTAAACTGAAAAAAGCAGACGAAGGCGATAAAAAAGATGATAAAGTAAACTATGAGGTGCTTCAGAAATTTGAAGAAAGGGAAAGAAGCTACCTGAGCACCATCACTCCTGGTTCTATATTTAAAGTGGAACTGGACAATACACATCCGCTGGCCTATGGTTACCCGGCCTGGTATTATACCTTAAAGATGGATGATAACGTATATGAATTCATTAAGGAAGGTGGATGGAATGCAGGTGTGATCAAAAAAGACAACCAGGTATCAGGTTTTGTAGGGGCGAAGCTTAAAGAGAAACTGAAAGACGGATTGGTATTTGGTGTGCAGCAAATGGGTAATGGTTCCGTCACTTATCTTACAGACAATGTACTGTTTCGCAACTTCTGGGAAAACGGAAAGCTGCTGTTTTGTAATGCGGTGTTTCTGGTGGGGCAGTAGGCTTTTTGGTGCTGCTGCAGAAGGGCAGGCTTTTGTTTGCGCGGTTTTATGTACAGACCAGCCATTTCCCCTTTCGGGCCCGGCCAGTCCACAGAAATATTAAAGAGTTTTAACGTTGCGTATGGCAGTGCTGACGTTGCATACAAGAGTGCTAGTATTTGATTGAGCTATTTGCTGCCCCGGGATGGTGTGGGATTACCAGCTTGATTATAAATGGCCAGATCTGCGTGGTGGCTATATAACTAGGATAAAATGGGCTGTTATTTTATTTGTATCACTAACAAAAATGAATGCGGAAAATGCTGGCATAGTCACAACCTGGTGGCTCAGTGATTATTTTTTTGTTCCTTGATCGGGTTTACTATATTTATATCGCACTTCTGAAACACTCCCCATAATCATATAAGATCGAATAGCGCAGTACATTATTTTCGGCATCCTGTGCTGATGTCATATTTTACGATCAGATGAATAAGCTGATAATCTTCTGGCTCATCCCCAGTAGCATTAGAGGCTATTTCGATTAATTTGTTCACTTAAACTATTTTGATGAAAACCAATATATCCTTATACGCTAAAATCGATAAATGCTTCCACTTTAGTAACAAGCATTATCAATTTAAAAATAACAAATGAAAACTAAAAATTTAGCAGTCGTTCTTGCCGCTACTATTGTTGTAGTGGCAATCGCCTGTAGTAAACAGGAAACTGCTCAAAATGAAGAAACAGCACTTGGTATAACTAAAACGGAAATAAGGGAGCTCGAATCCGAAAACCCGGGATTGAAATTTGATTTAAGTAAAGCGGACGAGAATGTAACCTTCGAGTCAAAGGAAGATGTGCAAAAATACATTGACTCATTGCGTACGTTATACAATTCTTACCTGGATACAACTACAAGAGCAATTAGTGTCAGCCATTCAGATGGGCCTCTTACCGAATTGACTGCTCCCGCTCCTTGTGGACCCGGCATCTATTCTGCCAGTGCAGGTACGGCAGGTTTATTTAGTAACTTCTCTATTACCTTTAGTTATAATACTGGCGGTGTTTCAAATGCTACAATTTCACTTACAGGATTCCATTTTTTCAGTTGGGGTAATCAGAACTCTTACTACACGGGTAATAGCGGCTGCAGCCAGGGAGATGCAACTTTTGGTATTGGGGCTTTGTCATGGACAGAAGTTTATCATATAAACTGGAGCTTTAATCCTTCAAATTGTACATTTTATTTTAGTCAGGCATCGGGTTCCTGTGGTGGTGTTTTATAAAACAAAGTTTCAAACATATGAAATCAATCAATTGGGTCAGAGTAACAGTTCTCGGCGTGGTTATTTTCCTGGCGCTAACCTTTGTCCTATCCTTTATCGAGTACCTTGTTTTGGATAAACGGATGAAAGCAGGCCGGTCGGGTTCATCGGAGGTCATCAGGGTGAAATAGGCAGGCGCCGCAGCTTACAAATGCATATCACCCATCCGCACTGTTGATAAAGCAGCAGTGCGGATTTTTTTGTACATCATTTCCTTTTTACCGAGATTTGTTCTTTCAATTCATTCCACCATGGAATCTGATCATTATATATTTCTCCTGCAGGTGTCTGAAATAGTCAACACCATCTTTAATACGTCTCCCCCAGTTAAAAGATCATAATCGAAAGGTTCATCTTCCTCTGATCAGGCAGGCATTTTTGTTTGTTGAAAACTTGTGCGCAGTAATATCCGCATAAGGAGAGCTCTTATGTACCAAAAAAATAATTTCATAACCAATTAATCAATTTAAAAATGGAATCGCAAGACATCATCAGGTGGAGCCTTATCATAGGTATCCCGCTTTTTCTCTTATTGTTTTACAAATTTATCCTCCGTGTTTTCTTTGGTCTTGTAATTGTGCCGGAAGACAGGATAGGGTTAGTAACTAAAAAGTTTGTTCTCTTTGGTAAGCAGGAATTGCCCGAAGGCCGCATCATTGCTACCCATGGAGAAGCGGGTTTCCAGGCCCAAACATTACCTCCCGGTGTTTATTTCTGGAAATGGATATGGCAATACTCTATCACGTTTCAGCCATTTACAATTATACCAACCAGTAAGATCGGGTTGATACTGGCAAGGGATGGCGCAGAACTGGAAACAGGCCGCATCCTCGGACGTAAAGTGGATTGCGACTCTTACCAGGATTCAGTTGCTTTTTTGACTAATGGTGGACGTAAAGGTCGCCAGACAGCCATTATTGCTCCGGGTTCTTATCGTATCAACACCTTCTTATTTGAAGTGGAGCTTACAGATATGACCATGATCCCTGATAATGCAGTTGGCATCGTAACCACTGCCGAGGGAAAACCGCTGGAAGAAGGACAGATCGCCGGTAAGGTGATCGTGGGGCACAATAAATTTCAGGACGCTGACCTGTTTTTACAAAACGAAGGATATAAAGGTTTGCAGGAGCAGGTAATACTGGCTGGTTCTTATTTTTTAAATCCCTGGTTTGCTAAATTGGAAATGGTGAAGATGACAGAGATACCTATCGGTCATGTAGGGGTGGTAATTTCTTATGTAGGTGCTGAAGGGGTGGACCTGAGTGGTAAGGAATTTAAGCACGGCAATATTGTTTCTAAAGGACAGAAAGGCGTTTGGGCAGAACCGCTCGTCCCGGTAAGTATCCCATCAACCCATACATTATGAAAGTGGAAATGGTACCTACCACTAACCTGGTATTGAACTGGGCCAGTGCCCGGAGTGAATCTCATCAGCTTGACAAAAACCTTTCTACTATTACGGTAAGAAGTAAAGACGGTTTCCCTTTTAACCTTGACGTGTCGCAGATCATACACATTCCAACAACAGAGGCACCGAAAGTAATTGCCCGTTTTGGTAATATGAATAACCTGGTAAGCCAGGTGCTGGAGCCAACGATTGGAAACTATTTCCGTAACAGTGCGCAGGACAGTGATGTGA
>JBEBIF010000070.1:0-12864 GCA_040080515.1 Chitinophagaceae bacterium
CCTCGTCTCGTGGGCTCGGGATGTGTATAAGAGACAGGGTTTGAAACAATCAATGATTACAATGCTTTTAATAACAATGAAACGCTTCACCCCCTGGTGAGTGTGGTTGATTTATCAAAAGCAAGTCCCCGCCAGGGTTCCCGTATGTATTTCGGCTTTTATACCATATTCTTAAAAGACGTGAAGTGCGGTGACCTGGTGTATGGCCGGCATACATACGATTACCAGGAAGGCACATTGGTTTTTTTGGCTCCCGGGCAGGTAGCAGGTGTAAAAAGCAATGGGGAGATTTATCAGCCCAAAGGTTATGCCCTGGTGTTTCATCCTGATCTGATACATGGCACTTCTCTTGGGCGACATATCAAGAACTATAGTTTTTTTGGCTACCAGTCGAATGAAGCATTGCATTTATCCGAACGGGAAAGAAAAATTATCCTCGATTGCTTTTCAAAGATTCAATATGAATTAGAGCATGCCATTGATAAACACAGTAAACGATTGATTGTTTCTAATATTGAATTGTTCCTGGATTACTGCATTCGTTTCTACGATCGCCAGTTCATTACCCGTGATAATCCACATAAAGGCATTTTAGAAAGGTTTGAGAATTTATTGAGCGAATATTTTCAGTCAGATAAGCCACAGGCAATTGGTTTGCCTTCCGTAGCTTATTGTGCCGGTGAATTGAATTTGTCAGCAAATTATTTCGGCGACCTTATCAAAAAAGAAACCGGTAAAACAGCGCAGGAATACGTTCAGGCAAAAGTGATTGATATGGCTAAAGAAAAAATATTCGACCAAAGCAAATCTGTTAACCAGGTTGCTTATGAATTAGGGTTTAAATATCCTCAGCATTTTAGCCGGCTGTTTAAGCAGCGTGTTGGAAAGTCTCCAAATGAATACCGGAATATGAACTAATAAATTATAACTCGGAGCAGGTTGCCGCTTTGGCATTATCTGCAACAACAAAACTTAGGTATCGTAAATCTCCGCATTGTCTTCATCACTATGGCTGAAGCCATTGATTATTAAGCCATTCCTCCCCGCCAAAAAACTACTATCCTGTAATCCGTAAAAACCCCATAATAAATAAGTGTAAACACTATGTGCTTTACAGTAAATATTCTACTTTAGTCGGCCTGGCTTAGCAAAAATGTACCCGACACCTCTAACTAAACTGCTATTGGCATTCGCCTTCACTGTAGTAACTACTTATGCAACTGCACAATTAGTTATTACCAATGAACCTGATGCACGGGCACTGGCACAAAAACTGGTGGGCAAAGGTGTACACATCAGCAACATCACCTTTACCGGCAACCTGCTTATGACCGGATACTTCCGCAACACCGGCGAAACAGAGATCGGAATTGACAGCGGTATCCTGCTGACAACAGGCAAAGCCAAAACAAAACTTCCCTACGATAACGGGGCCGACTGGAATGGTGGCGCAGAAGCCTATACCATTGATGCGGATAACAGCTGGATGCTGGCAGGTGATGCGGACCTGGCCACCATCACAGGCGCCACTCCCGCTCAAATGCATGATGCCTGTGTGCTGGAGTTTGATTTTGTTCCGATGGGCGACAGTATCTCTTTCAATTATGTTTTTAGTTCAGAAGAATATCATCCTTCTTATGTCTGCGAATTCAACGATGCATTTGCTTTCCTGGTATCAGGGCCCGGCATCACCGGGATAAAAAACATAGCCCTTGTACCCGGCACAACTACTCCTGTTTCTATATATACGTTAAATGATGTGCCCCGCGGCGCATGTCCCAATAACCAGGAGTACTACATTGATAACCGTTTTAATACATTCTTCTCTCATGACGGACATACAGCCATTCTCTCTGCTCAGCAAAAAGTGCAGCGATGCAAGACCTACCATTTAAAACTGGTGATAGCAGATGTGGGTGATGACCGGTTCGACTCTGGTGTTTTTTTACAGGCAAAAAGCCTTACATCAGATATCATTACTATCAGCAGCGCCATTCAAACAGACCCGGTAAGCGGTACGCCCTACCTGGTGGAAGGCTGTACTCCCGGAAGTTTTAATGTGCATCGTTCCAGGCCTGATGCCAATCCATTAAGAGTGGACCTAATATACGATGGCCCCGCAGTAAGCAGTGTGGACCTGTTCTCCTTACCTGCTTCGGTGATCATTCCGGCCAACGAAGATTTTGTACCCGTACCCGTTACTCCGCTAGTGGATGGTGTGACAGAAGGAACAGAGCTGTTGAAAATTTATACGCTTGCCGGATGTGGCAGCGGTGTCGCAACCGACAGCTCCATAATTGAGATACGTGACTTTGATAACCTTTCCATTACACCCGACAGTATCGTTATTTGCACCGGCGCTGCCGCACAACTGGAAGCCACAACCGGCTATGCGGTTTATAAATGGAGTAACAGCGCCACGCTTAGCAATGTTTCTATTCCGAACCCGGTTGCCACACCCGTAAAACCTGTAACTACTTATACCTGCACAGCCGGTACCGGTACCTGCTTTGCCCGTGATTCGGTACTGGTAAAATGGCGGATGCCGGTTGTGAGGATCGATGCCGGAGGTGATACTATCATTGCCATCAATCAGCGGTTACAACTAAATGCAGTGGACCTTAACAATGCCGGCATCACTACTTATAAATGGTCGCCGTCCAATTACCTCACCGATCCCACCATCGCCAATCCTGTTACCACACTTACCCATGAGTATCACTATATGGTCACCGGTACCACAGCGGATGGATGTGAAGGGAAGGATGAGGTCCATATCAAAGTATATAAAGGCCCTGAGATCTATGTGCCTACTGGTTTTACTCCGGATAACAATGGATTGAATGATATCCTCCGCCCAGTTTCAGTAGGCATCAGGGAATTCCGTTATTTCCGGGTGTTCAATCGCTGGGGTGAGCTGGTATTCTCCACAAAGGATATCCGCCGTGGATGGGATGGACAGGTGGATGGTATTGCCCAGGTGACCGGCACCTATATCTGGATGGCCGAAGGGATTGATTACAATGGCAACACTGTAGCCCGCAAAGGCGTCGTTACCATTATTCATTGATCCCATTTTACATTTTGTATTTTATATTTGAGGTATGAAAAGATCATTGCTGGTACTATCCTGCCTGTTCATTGCCGCCACCCTTTTTGCCCAGGTGGATTCTGTAAAACGCCCGTACCAGAAATTTCCCACCTACCCTCCTGTGCGGTTGTTACAGACCGACAGCGTTTCTTTTTATACAAAAGAAGACCTGCCGAAAAAGAAACCGGTCATGCTGGTACTGTTCAACCCGCAATGCCAGCATTGCCAGCATGAAGCAGAAGAACTGACCAAAAATATCGACCAGTTCAAAGACGTGCAGATCGTAATGGCCACCACCATGCTTTTTGATTCTATGATGACCTTCCGGGAGAAATACAAACTGGCTGCCCACCCCAATATCGTAGTGGCACAGGATACCCATTTCTTCCTCCCGTCTTTTTTTATGATCCACAATCTGCCCTTCCATGCCTTTTATAATAAGAAAAAAGAACTGATCTCTGTGTTTGAAGGCTCGATGACCATTGAGAAGATGCTGAAGGAGCTGGAGAACAGATGAGCAAGGAACAGATGAAGTAAAAGACCCCGAAGGCCTGCCTGCCGGTAGGCAGGGGTCAAATGTAAATAACTCCGGGTCGCTACCCGGTGAGAGAAGAAGAAATGAACAGTGAAGTAAAAGACCCCTTCGGGCTCAAACATCAATAACTCCGGGTGAAACCCGGGGATAAGAGATAAAATATCGAACCCCGCTGCTTACCTTTGCCCGCAAATTCATTCCTCACATAATAAATCTCTTTTCATGAAAGTAACTGTTGTAGGTGCTGGTGCAGTTGGTGCTACCTGCGCTGATAATATTGCCCGTAAAGAACTTTGCCACGAACTTGTTTTGCTCGATATTAAAGAAGGCATCGCCGAAGGCAAAGCCCAGGATATGATGCAGACCGCCACCCTGCTTGGATTCGACACCAAGATATCCGGCAGCACCAATGATTATTCAAAAACAGCCGGCAGCGATGTGGTGGTGATCACTTCCGGTCTTCCCCGCAAACCCGGCATGACCCGTGAAGAACTGATCGGTGTAAATGCCGGTATTGTAAAAGGGGTTTGTGAAAACATACTCAAACATTCTCCCAATGCGATCATCATTGTGATCAGCAACCCGATGGATACCATGACCTACTTAGCACTGCAATCAACCGGTATTCCCAAAAACCGCATCATCGGAATGGGTGGTACATTAGACAGCAGCCGTTTTAAATACCAGCTAAGCCAGCATCTCGGATGCAGCCCTGCAGACCTGAATGCCGTAGTAGTTGGCGGACATGGTGACACCACTATGATACCACTTATTCGCCTGGCCACATGGAACAGTGCGCCTGTTACCAGTTTCTTATCAGCCGAACAACAGGAAAAGATCGTAAAAGATACGATGGTAGGCGGCGCTACATTAACTGCCCTTATCGGTACCTCAGCCTGGTATGCACCGGGAGCAGCCGGGGCCGCACTGGTGGAAGCCATTGTGCGTGATGAGAAAAAATTATTTACCTGCTGTGTGGCATTGGAAGGTGAGTATGGTCAAAAAGATATTTGCCTTGGCGTTCCGGTTACCATCGGTAAGAATGGCTGGGAAAAGATCATCGACTTCAAACTGAATGAAACGGAGCAGGCGGCCTTCAATAAAAGTGCCGATGCCGTACGCAGCATGAATGATGTACTGAAAACGCTGTAAACAAGAATGTGTTGCGCTTTTTAAAAGCGCAACACATTCATTCCTGCCAGAAAAGAACAATCAATTTCTTAAAGCAATTGCTCAGATACCATCATTATCAAAATGATGTTTGCGCAACTCTCTTCTGCTTTTGCGGTAAATGATCCTAACAATAATCCATGCCAAAAATGTGGCAATGATTGCTGTAGCGATCAGCAGGGTAACCATTCCGGGGGTTACAGATTCCATTTCCATAGTAGTAACGTTTTAAATTGGTACGACAAGATGATATCAACCTGATCGCCCATTCTTAAAAGAAAGGCCATCATGCTTTCATTCATGCTCATTAAGGTTAAATGCAGTACCTGTAAAACGGTATGTTGGAAGTGAGGGTTAATCTAATCCCGAAAAATTATGCCAAAGGTTCCGGCATGTTCAGGAACCGGGGTCGCTTTGAAATAATCAGCTCAGGCTATTAAATTCGGAAAATTGGTTATTACAACTGCAGCAAACAATTCTTTCTGCAAATTCAAGTAACTATCCCCGCTGCTATTGGTCTTGTAATAACCGGAAGTGTTTGTCTTTCGAAAGTACATTTTTTGTGGAAAATAAAAATGATTTCAGCATAGTTTTTTCGGCAGAGACCACAAGATCTCAAACGGCAGCAATCCCGGGATTTGGCCACCGTTTCCGTCCAAAAAATGGACTCCCGGCCATTATCTGAAAAGCCCCCTCCTTAGCTGAAAAAGTTGATAACAAAATGAGATTTATGCTTCTCCGTTTCCCCAAAAAAATATATGTTTACACCTATTACCTCCCAATACCCTCCGCTGCCCACCAGCAGCTACCGAACAACCACCTGAAACAAGCATCCTTAATAAACCAGCGAACCTAAAGTCAGACACCGTTAACCACCAAACGTGTAGAAATGTACCATTATGTAACACTTCCCCGAAGGGCATATATTGTCTTTGCGGCCCTTCTTTGCTCCTGCTTTTCCTTTGCCACCAACCCAATTCTCACAGAAAACGGCCTGCCCGGCAATCCTGCTTCTGAATGGGATATCTCCGGCGCCGGCGACCTGTCCATCCAGGGTTTTGCCACCGATATGAGTGTGAACACCGGCAGCACCATTGATTTTAAGATAGATGTGCAGGGACCAGCCACCTCTTTTACCATTAAAATATACCGTCTCGGGTATTATAATAATGACGGGGCCCGGCTGATCGACAACCTCGGCCCCTTTACCGGGGTGGCACAACCTGCTCCTTTATATGAAGTGGCCACCGGCAAGACCGATTGCAGCAACTGGGCTGTCAGCGCCTCCTGGAATACCACCGGCGCCGTGTCCGGTATCTATATAGCCAAACTGACAAGGACCGACAACAACGGCTCCAGTCATATTGCCTTTGTAGTAAGAAATGATGGTGCTCATTCTGCCATCCTGTTCAAAACATCTGATGCCACCTGGCAGGCATATAATGGCTATGGCGGTAATAGCTTATATGTAAACAATTCCGGTACCGGCGTTCCCGGATTCAATCATGCCACCAAAGTAAGTTATAACCGCCCCTTTTATACAAGGTCAGGTGGTGGCGGCAGCGGCTCCTCTGAAGACTGGTTGTTCAATGCAGAATACCCGATGGTGCGCTGGATGGAACGCAATGGATATGATGTTAGCTATACCACCGATGTGGATATGGACAGGGATCCTTCTGCCATCACACCGGCCATACATAAAATACTGCTCTCCGTTGGACATGATGAATACTGGAGTGCTGCTGCAAGAAATAAATTTGAGACCGCCCGGAACAACGGCGTTCACCTCGCCTTCTTCAGTGGTAATGAAGTGTACTGGAAAACAAGATGGGAAGATAATCACCGAACCCTTGTTTGTTATAAAGAAGGAACGATGGGTGAAAATGTATGCGGCGGCAAATGTGATCCGCTGCCCAATGTGTGGACCGGACTATGGAGAGACGGTTGTGCCTTTCCTGCTGCCGATGGCTGCAACCCGGAGAATGCATTGTCCGGACAGATAAGCTGGAAGGATGCTACCGGTTCCATACAAGTGCCGGACACCTATAAGAACATCCGCTTCTGGAGAAATACTGCTGTCGCTTCTTTAGGCAGCGGACAAACTGTCACTCTTCCTGATGGTACACTGGGATATGAATTTGATTTTGAACAATACCCTTCTACCAGTCCGCATGGACGGATCCTGTTATCAAATACCACCTTGTCTGGTAAAACACATAAGCTTTCCCTTTACCGTCATTCCAGTGGTGCATTGGTATTTGGTGCCGGCACCGTGCAATGGAGCTGGGGATTGGATGATACACACGACCGGGGCAATAACGCACCCAGCACCGATATGCAACAGGCAACGGTCAACTTATTTGCCGATATGAATGTGCAACCCGGTTCATTGCAGGCGGGATTAGTTACAGCAACTGCATCAACAGATAATACAGCACCTGTTTCCGTTATAAGCACACCCGCCAATGGTGCAGTGGTTGCCGGTGGCAGCAGTGTGGTGATCGCCGGAACGGCCAGTGATGCGAACACTATTGCAGGAATAGAAATTTCTATTGATGGTGGCACCACCTGGCAAGTGGCCAATGGTACCAGCAACTGGAGCTATACCTTCACTGCACCAACAGTGGCCGGCAGCGCAACCATAAAATGCCGTGCCTTTGACGACAGTGGAAATATAGAAGCCGTTTCCGGAAGCGGCCCCAATGTTATTACCATATCCATTACCGGCCGCCCTTCACCCAATGATGGGTATGACGGGCCCATACTTGTAGTGCATAAACATTCGAACCCCTTTAGTCGTTATGCTGCCGAAATCTTACGGGCACAGGGCTTCAATGAATTTAAAGTGGAAGAGATAGAAGATGTGAATGCTGTCATGCTGGCTGATTATGATGTGGTGGTATTGGGTGAAATGAGTTTGTCCAGTACCAAGGTCACCGACCTTACCAACTGGGTGACCAATGGCGGTACCCTGATCGCCTTCCGTCCCGATGTGCAATTGTCTTCTCTCATGGGCATTACCAATGCCGGAGGAAATGTATCTGATAAATACCTGCTGGTAAATACAGCCAGTGCTCCCGGTACCGGTATCGTTGGTGAAACAATACAATTTCATGGTACGGCTGATCAGTACAACCTGAATGGTGCCACTGCTATTGCCACTTTATATTCCGATGCCACTACCGCCACCACTTATCCTGCCATAACAATAAATACCGTGGGTGCCAACGGCGGTAAAGCAGTTGCCTTTACATATGACCTTGCAATATCTATTGTATTGACAAGACAGGGCAACCCTGCATGGGCCGGACAAAACCGCGACGGACAAACAGGACCTGAACGTTCCGACGATATGTTCTTTGGCAATGCCCCAAGTGATCCGCAACCGGATTGGGTGGATATGAATAAAGTGGCCATACCACAGGCAGACGAACAACAACAACTGCTAACGAATATCATTATACAAAGCAACCTGCACCGCAAACCATTACCCCGCTTCTGGTTCTTACCCTCCGGTAAAAAAGCAGCCGTGGTAATGACAGGTGACGATCATGCAAGTGGCGGTACCATCGGACGGTTCAATCAATACCTTTCCTTATCCGGTGCGTATAATAATCCAACAGATGTGGCCGACTGGAAAGCAGTACGGGGCAGTTCCTATATTTTCCCCAATACACCCATCAGCACTACACAAGCTGCTGACTTTACAGCACAGGGTTTTGAAATTGGCGTACACCTGAATACCGGATGCACCAACTGGACACCCGCTTCATTAGATAATGATTTCACCACACAGCTCGGACAAATGGCATCCAACTTTCCGGGCATACCTGCTACGAACACCCACCGCACCCATTGCATCGCATGGAGTGATTGGGTAACGATGGCCAAAAAACAAGTGACCAATGGCATTCACCTCGATGTAAATTATTACTATTGGCCCGCTGCATGGGTGCAGGACAGGCCCGGTGTATTTACCGGTTCGGGTATGCCAATGCGTTTTGCAGATCTGGACGGAACAATGATTGATTGCTACCAGGTGACCACACAGCTTACCGATGAATCAGGATTGAATTATTCCCTGCACATCAATTCATTGTTAGACAAAGCCACAGGGCCCGAAGGATACTATGGTGTTTTTTGTGCCAACATGCATACCGATGCAAATGGTGGCAACAGCACCAACGGTTCTGATATCATCATTGCCGCAGCACAAGCCAAAAATATTCCCGTGGTAAGCGCAAGACAACTACTTACCTGGCTCGACGGAAGGAACAGTTCTTATTTTGAAAACATTGCCTTTGCCGCTGATGTTCTCACCTTTGAAATTGAGACGAATTCCGGTGCCCGCAATTTAAAGGCAATGGTGCCCACACATGGTAATGGCGCCAGCTTATTACAATCCATCACGCATAATAGTAATGCAGTGGCCTACACCGTGGAGACCATCAAAGGCATTCAATACGCTTTCTTTGATGCACTGGCCGGAAACTATGCCGCCACTTATGCAACAGACAACACCGGTCCCGTTATTACGAATATCGTTGCCACACCCGGCACCGGTGGCACCGCCACTATAACCTGGACAACAGATGAAGTTGCTGATTCCAAAGTGGACCACGGTACCAATGCAGGTAATCTTAACTTAACCAGTACCGATGGTGCATTAGTTACGAATCATACTATCACACTCACCGGTTTAAGTTCCGGTACCACCTATCACTTCAGGGTGACATCAGCAGATGCTGCTGCTAACAGCACAACAGAACCTGCATCCCCTGCTGCCCCACTTAGCTTTACCATGCCCGTTGGTCCCTGCGCTGCTGATATCATCACGGCAGACTTTGCAGCCGGTACCACCGATGCAAATACTGTTGTGATCACTGATGAAGATGGCGGAGTAAGTTTGAGGCCCTTAGTAAATGAAGAATTTACAGCCAGCAGTGTTCCTTCCGGATGGTCAGATATCATCTGGGATGCACAAGCCGGTGCCACCACCACCTATAGTGGCGGACAGGTAACGGTGAACGGTACCCATCTTGTTTATAATACACCATTGGCCCCCGGCACTTCGGTTGAATTCATGGCCACCTTTACCGCTGGTAATTTTCAAAACATTGGTTTTGCCGGTGATGCTTCCTTTAATAATCCCTGGGTAGTGATCGGAAGAGGAACGGCTGGCGATAATGATGTATATGCCCGCACCTCATCCAACCAGTCAGTTTCCCTTGGTTCCAATTTATTAAATGCACCACACCGTTATCGTATATCCTGGACAGCAGGTTCCAACGCATTCCTGTTTTATGTAGATGATGTGCTTATCAACACTACGGCCATTACCACAACAGTCGCCGGCAATATGGTGATACAGATCAGCGATTACCCCGCAGGTGGTGTGGGACTATCGGTGGACTGGATGCGCATTTCACCCTATGCCACACCCGGCACCTTTTTATCAAGAGTGTTTGATGCAGGCATGCCGGTGAACTGGGGCGCTGTGAACTGGACGGCGGATGAGCCTGTGTTTACCTCTTTAGCCATTTCTGTACGAAAAGGAAATACACCAGTACCCGATGGTACCTGGTCTTCCTTTATTCCTGTTACCAATGGCGGAACAGTAGGTTGCAGTTCACAATACATACAATATAAAGCAGTGTTTGCTACTGGCAACGATACCGTTAGTGCTGTATTAAAAGATATCAGTATTACCTGCAGTAATGTGCCCGATGCCATATCACCCGTTATCAGCAATGTGGTGGTCACTCCAAATGGAAATGGTACGGCGCTAATCACCTGGACAACAGATGAAGCAGCCACTTCTCTCGTTAATTATGGAGCGGTTTCGAACAACCTGAACCTTAACAGCAGTGATCCGGCTTTTGTGATCAGTCACAGTATTACCGTAAGCGGTCTTACCCCCGGTACCACTTATTACTACCAGGTAAGTTCCACCGATTGCAGCAGCAACACTGCAACATTAAGTGTCGCCAATTTCTTTGTTCCTTACCCTGTTACTACCTGTTTGAATGATCAGCATACTGCCGATTTTGCAAATGGTACTACCGGTACGGGCACCTATATCTCACCAAAGGATGGCGGAGAAGTGATTTTAAAACCAGCTATTGCCGATGATTTTCCCGGTGCAGCACTTCCCGCAGGCTGGCAAAGTTTTGCCTGGACGGGCGGCACTTCTACCGTGTCCGGTGGATCGGTAACAGTGAATGGTGCAAGATTAAATACGGTTTCTCCAAACACGCCTTGCGCACCCGGCAGCATGATGGAGTTTGTGGCCACCTTTGGTGCCGCTTCATTCCAGCATATCGGGTTTGGCGGAGGAACAGATGCTACAGCATCTGGTGGCATCTATAACGGAGAAGAACCGTGGGCCATGTTCAGCACCAATAACACCACTAACATCTTACATGCAAGAGTATATAACGGATCATCATCCACCAACCTGAACATAGCCGGTAGTTATATCGGCAGTGCACACCTGTACCGCATCAACTGGAATGCAGGCAGCTTTGATTTTTATATTGATGGCGTTCTGGTGGCCAACATCCCGATAGTGGTAGGCGGACAGATGCGCCTCGCTGTAAGTGATTATAATAATGATGGTGTACCGATCTCCGTTGACTGGCTGCAGGTAACACCTTATGCCGCATCCGGCACCTTCACTTCCGGCATCTATGATGCAGGCACCGTGAAGAACTGGGGTGCTGCCACATGGACAGCCGATGTGCCCCCGGGGACCACCCTGGTATTATCACAACGGCAATCTGATTCCAATGTTGACATACTTAGTGAACCATGGACCGTTATTCCATCCAATGGAGCAGCAGTAGGTGGTGCCACACAGTATATACAATACCAGGCGGAGTTCACCACCAGCAATACTACAGTAACACCGGTGCTGAAAGACTTCAGCATTTCCTGTTCTGCATTAGCGCCGATCAGTGTGTCGGGCAATGTGTGGCATGATGTGAATGCCATGTCAGACGGATATGTGAACAACAGCGCCCTGTTACAGTTTCCACTGCCACCAGGCATACCCGTTGGATTAAGAGTTTATTTGGTAAACAATGCTACAGGGTTAACAGAACAGGTAGCTTTTGTAAATACGATGACAGGCACCTATTCCTTTACCGACCTGGCACCGAATGCCATTTATTCCTTAGTGCTCAGCAGTTCTAACGGTATCGTTGGCAATCCTCCACCGGCCTTATTATTACCGGGAAGCTGGATACATACCGGGCAGAAACTGGGTATGCTACCGGGTAGTGACGGACTAAATGATGGTAAACTGATCATACAGACAGGAACGCAATCCATTATCAATGCCAACTTTGGAATAAAAGAAGGCGGAGGTGACAGGGCGACAGGATAGAGCGGAGTTGTCAGAAGCTCCTGCGGAGTAATATGAAATACAGAATGGGAACGCTGATTTGGCGGATCAGGCGGATGAATACGGATTTTTGATTGTTTCAGACAATCAGAAAATCTAAGAATAAAATATAACCAGGGAAATTTGATTGAATCCCAAATGTATTAAAGCTGTATTGATCCGTATTCATCCGCCAAATCAGCGTCCTCCGCGTTCCAATAAAGGCTCAGTCCTGCAATCATATTCTGGGTGTACCATATATATTGGTACACCCCTCAATTTTCCCTTAACATTTTATTAAGAATTTTTCTCGTCCACGATAGTTGGAGCGTCGGCAAGGATGGTTGGAGCGTCGGCAACGATAGTTCGAGCGTCGGCAACGATTGTTGGGGCGTCGGCAACGGTTGTTGGAGCGTCGGAAATTATTGTTGGACCGTCGGAAATTGTTGTTGGAGGGTCTGAAATTGTATAACGAAACCCTATAAAAGAGGCTGTCCCCGAAGTAGTTACAACACAAAGCCGCAAAGGAAAACCCTTTGCGCCTCTGCGACTTTGCGAGAAACCATTTGTATTAATCCCCAAAGTGCTATCACCATCAGCTAAACCCGGTTTTTATTGCTTTCTACTCCCGAATATGAAATGAGAAATATAAATACTCTGTTTTTTGTATTGTGGGGTGGTGAG
>JBEBIF010000071.1:0-12860 GCA_040080515.1 Chitinophagaceae bacterium
TCCTTTTTTCTTTATCTTACCATTTAATGGCATCCAACACCACCCTGGCAAAAAAGATCGGCTTCTGGTCGGCTACTTCAATAATAATCGGTAGTATCATCGGCTCCGGTGTGTTTATGAAACCGGCCAGCATGGCGGCGCAGCTTGGCTCGCCGGTATGGCTAACGCTGGTATGGGTGATCGCCGGTATCTTTTCTTTATTTGGGGCATTGATCTATGCAGAACTGGGTGCCATGATGCCGGAGACGGGCGGCATCTATGTGTATTTCCGGAAAATGTTTGGGGGCTTTGTGGCCTTCTTGTATGGATGGGCGGCCTTCTCTGTTATCAATACAGCTTCAGTGGCAGCCATATCCTTTGTGTGTGCACAGTATGCCGATTATTTTTTGCACCTGCCGAGATTTGATGTAGTGATGGAACAATCGGTTACCTGGCATATTCCTTTTATTGGTGATCTGCATCCGCTTGAGAACTTTGGCGTAAAAGCGCTGGCCATATTGCTGGTGATCCTTTTCACCATTGTGAATTATATCAGCACCAAAGCCGGAAGTGTTTTCCAGGTACTATCAACGTTCATCAAAGTAGCGGTGATCGCTTTACTGGTAATAGGCATATTCATTTCAGGAAATGGGTCATTGCATAATTTCATTGCCGCCGACAATCCCAAACAGGGCGGCGCTTTATTGAGTGGTATCATTGCTGCCATGACAGGGGCTTTCTTTGCCTATGATGGCTGGATCAATATTGCATCGATGGCAGGAGAAGTAAAAAATCCGCAAAAGAATATTCCTAAAAGTCTGCTGCTGGGTGTGTTTGTTTGTGTGGCGGTGTATGTACTGGTAAACCAGGCGTATCTCTATGTGTTGCCGGTGGAAAAAGTGGCCACTTCATCCCTGGTGGCAGCAGATGCCATTGGCGTTGCATTGGGCAATACCGGTGAAG
Organism: Chitinophagaceae bacterium; assembly: GCA_040080515.1. Taxonomy (GTDB): domain Bacteria; phylum Bacteroidota; class Bacteroidia; order Chitinophagales; family Chitinophagaceae; genus JJ008. Next base: position 943 of record JBEBIF010000071.1, read on the forward strand.
CGATCATCGCTGCGCTTATCGTTATTTGTACATTGGGTGCATTGAATGGCAATACCATGGCTACAACAAGAATTACCTATGCGATGGGGAAAGACAAGGTATTTGCTCCCTGGACGGGCAAAGAGCATAAACGTTTTCAAACACCGGGCAATGCTTTATTACTTCATGGCATCTGGACCTGTGTATTCATTATCACCGGGTCATTTGATATGCTGGCTGATATGTTTGTGTTTGTTACCTGGATCGCTTATGGATTGGGAGCGGTGGGTATTTTTATGCTGCGCAAAAAAATGCGGGACAAAGAAAGGCCGTATAAGATATGGGGCCACCCATTTGTAACAGTACTCTTTATCTGTTTCTCTGCGTTCTACCTGGTCATTACCGTGTATAACGATGTGACCAATTACCTGGCCGACAGGCAGCCGGTGATTAATTCTGTACTGGGATTAGCGATCACCGCATTGGGAATACCGTTGTATTTCTACTATCGCAAAAAGACCAGATGATTTATAGTGAACAGATGATAACTGATAGATGATAGTTCATTAGTATCGTTAATAACTTTCCCAATTGAATGCACTATCATCTATCAGTTATTAACTATCACTCATCTTTTTAATGATCTTTCCCAGCATCAGCAGCCCGTAATCTGCATCTTTATCCCAGGGTTTGCCAAAGCTGATACGGATGCAATTACTATAATTACAACTGGCAGAAAATATCTTGCCTGGCACAATGGAAATATTATGCTTCATCGCTTCAATGCGCAGCTTGAACGTATTTACCTTCTTATTCAATTGTACCCACAACACAAAACCGCCTGCCGGACGTGACACTTTGGTGTCTTCCGGAAAATGATCAATAATGCCCTGCTGGTAGCGGAGACATTGTGTATATAATGACTTGCGGATATTTTTTAAATGGTATTCATAGCGGCCATGTTGCAGGTAGTGTGCCATCGTGGCTTGTGTAAGGGTGGGGGAGCTGATGTTATTTATCCGTTTGATCTGTTTTACCTGCTCAATGAACTTGCCGGGAATGGTCCAGCCGATCCGGTAGCCAGGGGCCAGTGATTTACTTAAAGAAGAACAATGCATCACCAGGCCTTTTGTATCATAGTACTTGCAGGTGCGGGGTCTTTTTTTGCCAAAATATAATTCGCCATAGATATCATCTTCTATCAGCGGGATATTGTGTTTGGTGATCAGCGCCACCAGTTCTTTCTTGTTTTCATCGGGCATACAACCGCCCAATGGGTTATTGAAATTGGGAACGACCACACAGGCTTTGATGGTGAACTTCTTAATGACCTGCTGCAGACAATCCAAATCGAGACCAGTAACGGGAGAAGAAGATATCTCCACCACTTTCAGGCCCATGCTTTCCATGGCCTGGTAAACGCCAAAGTAGTTAGGTGATTCTACTGCCACCGTATCACCGGGTTGAGTAACGGCCCGAAGGCATAACGTCATTGCCTCAAGACAACCGGAAGTAACAACGATCTCTTCCGGTTGCACTTTGCCACCCCAGTTGAAAGCGAGTTTGGCAATTTGCTTGCGCAATTCCATATTGCCCTGGGTATGTTCGTAGCTGATGCAATGGTCTTTGTTGTTGCGGATGACATGCATCACCGACTTATTCAATTTAGCCACCGGCAGTAAGGAAACATCCGGAACGGCCAGCGCAAAATTGATTACCTTTTTATTATCTGAAACAATATCTGAATAGATAGAAGCGATCATCTCTTTCACACTGATATCATGTGATAAGACATCGGGCTGTATCATTTTCGGCAATTCCCGGAAGCGGTGCTGATTGAAACGGACATAATAACCAGACTTGGGTCTTGACTCGATCAATCCTTTTCCTTCCAAATGGTAATAGGCCTGGAAAGCGGTACCCATACTGATACCGTATTCATCACTCAGTACACGAACAGAAGGCAGCTTATCGCCGATCTTCAGTACATCTTCACTGATCATTTTTTCCAGTCCTTCTGCCACCTGTACGTAGAGGTGGTCCTGGGTTGCTATGTTGTCTTTAGGCATATCAATATATTGAGGTATGAAGTCAGAAGTCAGAGGTCGGAGATCGGAGGTCGGAGGTCGGAGGTATTAGGTCTGAGACGAAAGATATACAACAACGGGAAAACTAAAACATTCGTAAACGATCTGACATCCGACTTCCGATCTCCGTTTTCATCTGATCTAGTCAAAAATACTAAAACTGAATCTGTTTATTACAAAGAAATAGTAAAATATTTGTCTTTTATTTTTCATACCCTTTGAAACAGGCGTTGGCTGCGTACCGTATTGCTTGTGTAAAACAGTGAAACAAAAACCATGAAAAAAGAGTTGCGAAATGCATACATAGCATTGGGACTGGTAAGTTTTTTCTGGGGAACCACCTATATCGCTGCACGTATCGGGGCACAGCATATACCCGGGTTGTTTGTTGCAGGGGTACGACAGTTTATGTCAGGACTATTATTGGTCAGCTTCTTTTTGATCAAAGGATATAAGATACCCGGCTGGCAGGTACTGAAACGGATATCTGTTCAGGGCATATTCTTATTGTGTATAGCCAATGGTTTGCTTACCTGGTCTGTTGAATATATCAGTGGCGGCCTCGCAGCGATCATTGCAGCGCTGGTTCCTTTATTCATAGCACTCTTTACGGTATGGCTTTCGAAATGTGCAAAGATCACCCGGGTGATGATAATAGGACTGGTGGTTGGCTTTGCAGGTGTTATCACTATTTTTTATGATTACCTGGGGCAGATGCAAAACAGATCATTTCTGTTTGGTGTGGTACTGGCCCTTTTATCCACCTTATCCTGGTCCTTTGGCACCGTATATACCGCGAAGCAAAAACCAAAGATCGAGATCCTTTTCAGTGTGGGCTTGCAAATGCTCATTGCAGGTATCCTGATGCTGATCGTGTGTGGTATCACTGGTAAGTACAGTAACCTGGCCTTTGCCGATCAGTCATCCTTGCTGGCACTGTTATACCTTATTGTGTTTGGTTCATTGCTTGCTTATTCTGCCTATGTTTTTGCGATCAGCAAATTGCCTCCCACAAGAGTATCTGTATATGCGTATATCAACCCGATCGTGGCAGTGCTGCTGGGTTGGTTATTACTGGCGGAGAAAATGAACCTCGTCATGCTGCTGGGAATGCTGATCACATTAGGAGGTGTTTATATTGTTAACCGGGAATCAAAAAAAGTAACCAATGGATGAGATACAAATCATTGCCTACCGGCCGGAGCACCAGCCGTATTTTGAAAAATTCAACCGGGCCTGGATCGAAGAACTGTTTGAAATGGAACCGGTGGATGAATGGGTGCTGACCAATCCCGGGAAAGCGATACTGGAACCGGGTGGCGCTATACTGATGGCAGAGTATGGTGGGGTGCCAGCCGGAACTGTAGGATTAAGAAAATTTGATGAACACACATACGAGTTCACTAAGATGGCGGTGGATAATGCGTTTCGCAGAAAAGGAATTGCTGAAGCCATCAGCTATGCCAGTTTTATAAAAGCAAAAGAACTGGGTGCGAAGCGGGTGATACTGTATTCCAATAAACTGAATGCCGGGGCCATTAAGCTGTATGAAAAGATCGGTTTTCAACATGTGGAAGTGGAGAATGATGTGTACAAAAGGGCGAATGTAAAAATGGTGATCGGTATTGAAGCGGCAGTGCATGCAGCAGAAGAATATTATGCAACGGCTATTAATTTAAAAGTATGGAAATAGTTTACCAGGTCAACCGGATGCCAACAACAGAGGAAGTGATCGAATTGTACCGCAATGCCGGTTTGTCCAGGCCCATTGATGATAAAACAAGGATCAGTAAAATGCTGGCGAACTCCAGCCTGGTGGTTACTGCCTGGGATGGAAACCTGCTGGTAGGAGTGTCACGCTGTCTTACCGACTTCAGCTGGTGTTGTTATTTATCCGACCTGGCCGTTCGGGAGGACTATAAAAAGAAGGGCATTGGAAAAAAGCTGATCGAACTAAGTAAAGAAAGTGCCGGAGAGCAATCTATGGTGCTGCTATTATCAGTACCATCGGCTATGGAGTATTATCCGAAGGCAGGTATGCTGCAACTGGATAATGCCTTTTGGATACAAAGGAAATATTAAACCCATTTATACAAATAAAATCAAGGGTATGGAAACAGTAACCGCTATAGAAATACGAAAAGCAAAGCAATCAAAATTAAACGAAGTGGATCTTGAAGCACTGGAGTTTGGCAAACACACTTCCGATCATATGCTGGTATGTGATTATGACAACGGCGAATGGCAGCAACCGATGATCGTTCCTTTTGCCAGCTTATCACTAAGCCCCGCCACACTGGCCCTGCATTATGGGCAAACAGTATTTGAAGGAATGAAAGCCTTTCGTATGACCACAGATGCTGGTGCGCCTGCTGGTAACGTGAATATATTCCGGATGGACCGGCATTATGACCGCTTTGTAAATTCACTGGACCGGATGTGCATGGCCGCACCACCCAGGGAAGTGTTTACAGAAGGATTGATGAAGCTGGTGCAACTGGACAATGCGTGGGTGCCTAAAAAACCTGGCACCGCTTTATACCTGCGGCCTTTTGTATATGCGAGTGAAGCGAGGTTTGGTATAAAGATATCTGAGCAGTTCCGCTTTGTGATCTTCACTGGTCCTGTGCCTGAGCTATTCGCCAAACCGATAAAAGTAAAAGTGGAAACAAATTATGTTCGTGCCGCCAGGGGTGGAACTGGTTTTGCCAAATGTGGCGGCAATTATGGTGGCGCTTATTATCCTACTAAGTTAGCAAGAGAGCAGGGCTACGACCAGGTATTGTGGACGGATGCAAGGGATAATAAATTTATTGAGGAATCCGGTTCTATGAATGTCATGTTTGTAATAGATAACAAATTGGTAACACCTCCTTTATCTGATTCAATACTGGATGGTGTGACCAGGGATTCTTTATTGGTGCTGGCCAACGACATGGGTTACCCGACCGAAGAACGACCGGTTGCTGTGGAAGAACTGGAAACAGCATTTCGTAATAAAACGATCACCGAAGCATTTGGTGCAGGTACGGCCGCCGTGGTAGCACCCATCCAAACGATCCATATCAATGGTATTGATCATCATTTACCGCCGTATGGCACGGACAGCCTGCAGTGGAAGGTAAAAGATAAACTGACCCGTATCAGAACGGGATCAGAAGAAGATATTCATGGATGGAATTTTATTGTTTGATCATATATGGGGTTAGTATGAAGGCCGGTGTAATGACCGGCTTTTTTTGTAATCATTCAGTCATATTTTTTTATCCGGCAATATCTGAAACTGAATGTAATAGGTGGCTTTACCTGCTCTTGGCAAGACTTTTGCAAAGCCCGTATTAACTAAATCATTCAGGTATGAAAACTATGGTCCTTTCAGTAATGTTGTTAGCAGCCGTTTCTTTTTCCGCAAAAGCGCAGATCATCCGGGCCGGCTTTAATGCCGCCAATATCAGCGTGACCAACGAAGGTGATGTGGATGAGAATAAATCATTGAGCAGTTTCCAGATGGGAATATTGGGCGATATTAAGATCGTTCCATTCCTCTACTTTCAGCCGGGATTAGTATTTACCGGGAAAGGTTCTAAAACACAATCAGGTAATACCACCGATCCCACTTATTACAGGGCCACCACCAATCCCTACTATATTGAGATACCGGCGAATTTTGTTTTGAAAACACCCGGCCCCATTCGCTTTTTTGCCGGTGCCGGACCCTACCTCGCCATTGGTGTGGCAGGAAAGAATAAAGTGGATGGTAAATTCTTAGGCACTTCCTTTTCCAGTGAGAAAAGTATTGAATGGTCCAATGATGATCCCGCCACACTCGACTATGAAGAAGGTGCCGGGTATGGTATCCTGAAACGGTTTGATTACGGATTGAATGTGGTGGCAGGGATCGAAGCTACTAAATTGGTACTCTCATTGGGATACGGACACGGACTGGCCAAATTACAAAGCGGCAGCAACAGCAGTGCGGATGATAATAATAAACACCGGGTACTTAGCTTCACCGTTGGTATTAAATTTTAACCGGGAATTCATAGGTGAGGGCTGGTGCTGTTTCTGAATGAACCGGGAGGCAGCACCAGCCTTTTGCTGATAGCCGCAACAGAACGTAATTGAAAAATATTACATTTGCCGGGATACCGGCAGGACCTGTTTTCATATCATTATACCTGCTGCATCTTTCATCTTTTGAAGCTGATGTTATGAAAAAAATGATCATTGCTGTCTTCTTTGCAACACTTCTTTCCCCGAATAGTTTCTCTCAATCCCAACTTGGGGAAGTGGCTTGTGTATATATGACCACCACCGACCTTGATTCTTCGGTTGCAGTATATGAAAAACTCGGATTTAAAAAAACAGGTTCCAATACATTTCCTGTTCCCTGGGCACAGGTAAGCGATGGCAGCCTGCTGATCATGATGCGAAAGGATGTCACTCCGTATATCGGCCTTACCTATTATGCAACGGAGACAGAGAAAGAAGTGGCCCGGCTGGAGAAGGAGGGCATTGTATTTTATCAAAAACCAAAAGAAGGCGACCCTATCAAACGATACTATTTCAAAAGCCCGGATGGACTCAACATCATGCTTGCATCCAACCTTGGCGGTTTTCAGCAACCCACCGGTGTGACCCTGGCTACTATGAAACCAGAAGATATGATGAATGCAGATAAACATCCCAACAAGCAATGCGGTGTGTTTGGGGAGTTTTGTCACCCTGTGAAAGACCTTGCGGCCTCACTCGCCTTCTGGAAAAAGATCGGGTACACCATAAAGTTTGAATCGGCGGCCCCTTACCCGCATGCCATATTGACGGACGGACTGATGATCATTGGTCTGCATCAAACCGATCATTTTAATTATCCTGCCATCACTTATTTTGGATTGAATGTGGAGAAAAGGATCAGTGAGCTAAAAGAGAAGGGGCTAAAGAATTTTACGGAAGATGGTGGAAAGAATAACCAGGTGCTTACTACCTGGGAAGGGCAGCACTTTTTTATTTTTAATTTGGGGATGTAAGGTATTTCTCTTCTCCGTGCCTGGTGTCTCCGTGGTTTAAAATAAAATTAATTTGAAACACAAAGACACAAAGGCACGGAAACACAAAGAATACAAAAGGAATACACTGTGTTTGTATTCCCCTGCGTACTCTGCGCCCTCAGCGTGAATAAAATACATTGAACCACAAAGGCACGAAGGCACGGAAACACAAAGAATACAAAAGGAATACACTGTGTTTGTATTCCCCTGCGTTCCCTGCGCCCCCAGCGTGAATAAAATAAATTGAACCACAAAGGCACGAAGGCACGGAAGCACAAAGAATACAAAAGGAATACTTTGTATTCCCCTGTGTACTCTGTGTCCTCAGCGTGAATAAAATAAATTGAACCACAAAGGCACGAAGGCACAAAGAGTACAAAAGAAATACACTGTATTTGTATTCCCCTGCGTTCCCTGCGCCCTCAGCGTGAATAAAATACATTGAACCACAAAGGCACGAAGGCACGGAAGCACAAAGAATACAAAAGAAATACATTGTATTTGTATTCCCCTGCGTTCCCTGCGCCCTCAGCGTGAATAAAATACATTGAACCACAAAGGCACGAAGGCACAAAGAATACAAAAGGAATACACTGTATTTGTATTCCCCTGCGTACCCTGCGCCCCCAGCGTGATACACTCTCAGCCTGATATCCCCAACCTCTTTTTCATTACCTTGCAGCCCCAACATTAGTTTCCTTTATGCGATATATGAAATGGATCGGACTTGCTGCTGCCATTCTTTTAACAGTAGCCTGCTTTTCTCCCTGGGTGGTGATTGAAAGCCGTCATATCACTATCAGTGGTATTGATGCTACAGGCACCAATTACGGCAAGCCCGGGTACCTGCACCTGGTAATGGTGGTGTTCTTCCTGTTGTTTCATTTTATTCCCCGTGTATGGGCCAAAAGGGCCAACCTGCTGGTGGTGGGAATTAATACCGCCTGGGCCATCCGCAATTTTTTCATCATTGCTGTTTGTCGCGGTGGTGAATGTCCCGAACGCAAAATGGGAATGTATATGCTGCTGCTTGCTTCTTTATTAATGTTGCTGGCGGCCTTGTTCCCGGATGTGGAATTGGATGAAAAGAAAAAGGCATAGTACAACATTCGCAGGTATCGGGCAGCGCATGTTAAGCTATTATATATCGTTCTTCCCCTATTGTTTTACAAAACGAATACTGCTCCTGTTATTTTCCTGTATGCCCACCAGCTGATAGACTCCTTTTGAAAGCATTGCCGAAGGTACCACCACCGTATTGTTTCCTTCACTAACAGGCACCCGCCATTGCCGCACCAGTTTGCCCGACAGATCATAAAGAAACAATAGCACCACACCTGCTTTTGAAGCCGTAACCGTTACCCGGGCATCACCCTGCACTGGGTTGGGTAACACAGCACTCAACAACAAACCTTCTGCATCATTAATAACCGCTGCTATCTTACTGTATGTTATTTTACCCGCTTCATCCTTTGTCCGCAACCGGTAGTAGCTCGTTCCTTTTGGCAACTGGTTATCCGTTACAGCATACTCCAGCCAGGTATCGTTGCCTGTTATTGTTTGCACAGCGGAATAATTATTCCGGTCTGCAGATCTTTCTACGGTAAACGTTACTGCACCGGAACAGGGGGTCGCCAGTTTCCACCGGATGCCGGCTGCATGATTGTTCATTTTTACCACTGTAAGATCAGTAAGGTGCACCGGCAATGGATTAGTGATGAAATCCTGGTCGGTGGCCAGTGTAAAAGGACTGAAACTGGTAATGGGTGCGATAGTGGTTACCGTACCCAGCTCATATGCGCCGGTAGTACCGGTAAGTACAGCCGAAGATTGTTCATTGGTCCATTGTGTGCCATCCCATTTACTGACAAACGTGTTGGCTACCTGTTTGCAAAAACTGGTGGCATGCACATCCAGCAGTACATTCTTAGATGCAGTGGTGGCAACACCCCGGTCCAGTGTCCAGTATTCCACAAAACTGATATGATTGATACCGCCGGCATAGTTAGTGCCGAAAGTGCTTTGCGGACTGGCCCTGATATATTCAGCGGTGAACTCATCAGTGATGGTGGCGCCGGTACCACCTGATATACCAACAGGTGCATAGATACTGCCGGTACCTAGTGGAAAAATGAAATCATCATCACCTATCTTTTTCATAGGACCATTCACAAAACTGGAAGTGGAACCGCCGGTCACCTGTCCGCCATCACTCATGGTAAGCAGGTTGGTGGCCGTGGTGGTGATCTTTCCATTGTTTAGTTGCAGGTGATAGGGAAGGGTCAGCGGGTTCAGTAGTGTGGCGCCTGCTGCATTGTTCATATTGAGTGTAACGGAGTTGGTCATTGTTCCGCTTATATCAATATCCTGGTTAGCCGTTCCATTTAATTCAATATGCGGTTCGCCACTACCGCTTTCAGTGATAGTGCCTTCACAAAAGATGTTTCCGGCGATCTTAACCAGGTTATTATTGGAAGAGCTTTGAATATTGAAAGTGGAATTGGACCCGTACTGGCTATAATTTCCTTCTACAATAAAGTCAGCGCTCATACTAATACTTACTGTAGCGCCCTGTGCTATTACCAGGTCGCTTTTTACAGTAAGTGGATTGGAACCGCTTCCAATATAAGTGATAGCACCGCCACTTGCGCTGGTGAGAAACAAAAGAGACCCGTATGTCCTTCCGCTTAAAGACACCGTATAACTTGCTGCTGGAATATCAAAAACAAAAGCGCCATTTTCTGTTCCTGCAACGGTGGAAAGCCGGTCCACCAGGTTGGTGGTATGCCCCCTTGGCGTATTGTGAACATAGATGGCCCCGTTGTTGATCCTGAAAAAACCAGCAGAAGTCACCTGTACGGGTGTGCCGGAACCTGCACCGGAAGCATTTAAAAAAACGGCACCAGAATTTAATATTACAGCATCACCGGAACCGGTGGCAGTAAACGCAGTGGAAGACGTATTGCTGATCAGGAGATTTAAAATAATGGTGGCAGGCGCTGCAGGTGTGATAGTAAGTGTGTTGACAGTTATTGAAACAGCACCGGCAGGAAGGGCGACGAAGTAGGGGCCGGCAAGCGAACTGTTATCGAGCACCACATCATCAGCAGGACCAGGCACCACATCACCCACCCAGTTGGCGGCGGTGTTCCATTGGCTGTCCCCGGCCTCACCATCCCAGGTGATGATGGCAGCATTGCACAGTAATACCGGAAGCAGAAAGCAAATAAATAATACAGACCTTTTCATATATCACATTTTTTTATGTGGAAGGTCCAGGTGTGCTGACAAAGGGGTTTCCGTGGATGGTGGATCGGAAGCAAAATAGGATTTCCCGGCAAACTTGCAAAAAAGATCGGGTTAAGGACATTTGAACAATAGCGGCCTGCCCGGCAAAACCTGTGGGTATTTTTAATGGTTTAATACTATGTTGAAACCAATTTCTCCCTATTTTTGAAATCTCCCGATCCCCTTAGAAATTTCCTGTAGTTCCAATCCTGTTTAAGCCAACGCAAACTTAATTACCTATAAATGGGGACTATGAGGAAGTTTTACTTGTTCGTAATGCTGTGCTTTACCGTGTCAGTTGTGCAAAGCCAACCTTTTTCAGCTACCTATACTTTTGCTAACGTGGTAAGTGGTTCATCAGGTACTACAGACCCAACACCTGTACCAACTGCTTCGGGATTAACTTTTGGTTCGTTTAATGCAGTTGGAACACCAGCTAATCCAAATGCAGGCGGCCGTTTCTCTTTTACTGATTGGTCACTGGGTGCCACTAATGGAAGCGATGTTTTCACAGGTGGAATTGTAACAAGTGAATACTACCAGGTTACATTAACTCCTTCAGTTAATTATTCAATTGATATTAATACGATCACTTTTACTTTGCAACGGTCTGGTACAGGCATACGCCAATACTCAGTAAGAGCAAGCCTTGATGCGTTTGGAGCAAATTTACCTGCAAGCATAAATCCTGCAAACGCCAACTTATCAGTAGTCCCTACAAATATTTTTCAGGTTACAGACGCCTCAACGGGGGCAAATACCGGAAGCACTATTACGCTGGATGCAACTTTTGATAACCTTACCTCTGCTGTTACTTTCCGGTTTTACGGATGGAATGCAGAGGGTGCTGGGGGAACTTTCAGTATTGATGATGTGACCTTTAATGGAGTAGCTACTTTTTCTGGTCCGATTACGCCATACTATAGCAAAGCTGTAGGTAATCTTACCACCTTAGCTACTTGGGGGACAAATACTGATGGTACAGGTACTGCTCCTTCCAACTTTACTGCTGACGGACAGGTTTTTAATGTTGTTAACAGTGGATCTGTTACACTTGATGCTAACTGGACAGTGTCTGGCGCTTCATCTTATGTTGTTGTTGGAGATGGAATAACGCCTCAAACACTGATCATTCCAGACATTGCCGTTCTTACCGGAACGGTTAATGTAAGCACTCTTGGCACATTGAGATTAGAGAATTCCACATTGCCAACCTTTGGAACTTTAGCTACCGGCAGTACTGTAAATTATGCGCAAACTGCAGCTGGTTATGCCGTGCCTGCCGGAGGAACATATTCCAATCTGAGCATTACTAATGGCACTAAGACAGTTTCTGGCAATACCATCACCGTAAATGGAAATCTTGTTGTGGATGGTGTTACTGCTTTCAATGGTGCTACTTCTACCCCTTTTTCAACTATCAACCTCGCAGGAAATTTCACTTTGCAGAACTCAGCTGCGTTTGACCCTTCACCCGGCGGTGATGGCGGAAGAATTACCATTAACTGCACTGGTT
>JBEBIF010000442.1:0-2991 GCA_040080515.1 Chitinophagaceae bacterium
AAATGGATCCGGGCTTGCTGGAATATTTAGTACGAAGATTGAACCTTTCTAAAAGAGATAACCTGATACCCGGAGGCCGCATACACAACTTCCGCCACTTCATGGATTTTCCTGAACAGGTATTCAAAGAAAAAAGAAATCGTAAGAAACCATTTGATCACCCGCAGTTGACAACAAGAAGAGTATCTGATGTAATCCTGGAAAAAGATATGATGCTTCATTTTCCCTATCATTCTTTTTTGCCTTTGATAGATCTTATCCGTGAAGCTGCATTTGATCCTGATGTTACTACTATCAAGATCACTTGTTATCGCCTCGCCCCTGCATCCAAGATCATCAATGCATTGATCAATGCAGTGCGAAATGGAAAAGAAGTGGTGGTAATGCTTGAACTAAGAGCAAGGTTTGAAGAAGAAGCCAACATTGAATGGAAGAACAGGCTGGAAGAAGAAGGCGCCAAAGTGCTGATAGAGATTCCCAACATGAAAGTGCACTCCAAGATCTGTGTCATAAAAAAGAAGACAAAAGACAACAATTTCCTTTTATACGGATTCGTAAGTACCGGCAACCTGAATGAAAGGACCGCCAAAGTATATGCTGATCATTGCCTGCTAACGAGCAACCAGAAAATAATGGCCGATGTAAACCGCATCTTCAATTACCTGGAACAGCCAAAGACAGGAATGAACTTTCTGCGGGATTGCAAAACGATCATTCCAAGTCCTGTTTTTGCAAAGAAAGAAATGCTGCGGCTGATCGATGAAGAAATCAGGCAGGCAAGAAAGAAGAAGCCGGCTGCCATTACTTTAAAGATGAATTCCCTTTCGGATGAAGAGATGATATTGAAACTATATGATGCAGCCCGTGCCGGCGTACAGATAAAACTGATCATCCGCGGGATCTTTTGCATGCTGACGGAAAATAAAAAGTTTGAAAAACCTGTCCGGGCCATCAGCATAGTGGATGAATATTTAGAACATGCAAGAGTGTGGGTATTTCATAACAGGGGCAAAGAGAAAGTTTATATATCTTCGGCCGACTGGATGGTAAGAAACCTTGAACATCGGGTAGAAGCCACCTGCCCTGTCTGGCATGAGGAATTGAAACAGGAACTGACAGACATCCTGCAAATTCAACTGGAAGATAATGTGAAATCAAGATGGCTGGACAATGAACTTAACAATGAGTATGTAAGGACAACGAAAAAGAAAATCCGATCACAGGTAGAAACATATAACTACCTGCATAAAAAAACACTGACCCAACGTGAGACTGGCAGCAATTGATATTGGAAGTAACGCAGCAAGATTATTAATTACCGATGTAATATCCGGCCCTTCCACCGGACCAGGGGGGCAAGCCACAGTAGATTTTATCAAAACAGTACTGGTACGGGTACCACTCCGACTCGGCTTTGATGTATTTGACAAAGGCGAGATCTCTGCCGGCAAAGTGGAAAAGATCATCAAAACAGTAAAAGCCTACAAACTGCTGCTGGATGTGTATGAAGTAAAGCACCTGAAAGCCTGCGCCACTTCTGCCATGCGGGACGCAGCTAATGCTGCAGACATCATTAAAAAAGTAAAAGCGGAGACAGGTATCACCATTGAGATCATCAGCGGCGACCAGGAAGCTTCTTTCATCTACGAAAATCATGTGGCGGAGAATATGACCAGTGATGAATCCTACCTGTATATTGACGTAGGTGGAGGCAGTACCGAACTTACATTCTTCAGTGATGGAAAACTGATCTTTAAAAAATCATTCAATATTGGTACAATACGCATCTTAAAGAACCAGGTGGATGAAGCGGCCTGGGATGAAATGAAAGAATTCATCCGTACCAAAACAAAAGGCCATCACCATGTTACAGCCATCGGATCGGGTGGTAATATCAATAAGATATTTTCTATTTCTAAAAGAAAAGATGGCAAGCCGCTGACACTCGAATTGCTACGGGATTATTATAAGGAATTCAGCAATCTGTCGCTTCCACAGCGCATCAGCATGTACAAACTCCGGGAAGATCGTGCCGATGTGATCGTTCCTGCATTACTTATATACATCAATATAATGCGATGGGCAGATGCCGAAGATATCTTTGTTCCCAAGATCGGTTTGGCAGATGGATTGATTCATACATTGTATGAAGAGATCCGGTTGAAGGAAATTGTGGTTTAATTGAATTGGGAAAAGTGGAATTGGGAAAAGTGGAATTGGGAAAGGGCGAAAGGGGAATTTGCAAATTGGGAAATTGGGAAATTTTCTCAACTTCGTGGAAACCTTACCCTTTATGAATGAAAGAGATTTGAAGATCCGCACCCGAAAGTTTGCTGTAGAAATTTTGAACTTTGTAGATAAATTGCCCAATCGAAGAAGTGCTAATATCATAGCCAATCAATTGGGAAGAAGCGCTTCCTCCGTTGCTGCCAATTACAGGGCTGCCTGCAGGGGAAGATCACATGCTGAGTTTGTAGCGAAGATCGGTTTCGTTGAAGAAGAAGCTGATGAGACAACATTCTGGCTGGATATTATCCCGGAAACAAAAAATTCATCGATACAGGAAACAGAACCACTTTTAAAAGAAGCAAGAGAATTAACGGCGATATTTACTGCCACCAGCAAGACTGCTAAACAAAACAGAAGCAAGTAGCATAAAGGAAGATTTCCCAATTTCACAATTCCAAAATTCCAAAATCTATTCCATGAGCGTTCAAAAAGAAATAAAAAAAGTCACCACCAACACCCTGCACAAGATGAAGGAATCCGGTGAAAAGATCACCATGCTTACCGCATACGATTTCTCTTTTGCAAAGATCATTGATGGCGCCGGTATTGATGTGATACTTGTTGGCGATTCTGCTTCCAATGTAATGGCCGGACATGAAACCACACTTCCCATCACCTTAGATCAGATGATCTACCACGCCTCCTCCGTTATCCGCGGTATTGACCGCTGCCTGGTAGTGGTGGACCTTCCCTTTGGTTCCT
>JBEBIF010000443.1:0-2991 GCA_040080515.1 Chitinophagaceae bacterium
TTCATTGGTATCTCCAAACCGTATGGTTCCGTTTGCATGCACACTCATATAGTTCCAGGTACTCCCCACCGGCTTTGTATACCAGGTAGCACTTACATAGGTATGCGGGCCTGTAAATACAGCCAGCACATTTTTATTTTGTTCAAACGCCTTATGATGGTCTGTATTTCGCATGATATGGCCGGACAAAAAAAGTTTATCCTCTCTTTCGTCTATAAAAACAGGAATTTGTGTAGCCACTGGTTTATTGTTTGCATCACAACCGCATAACATGGCAAAGGGGTGTTCTTTTACAAACTGCAAAACAACTGCGGCGTCTTGTTCTTTGTAGTAAGGAAGATTATACATATACCTTTTAGATTAATAAGGAAGCTCACACAAAGACACAAAGGTCACCAAGCATTTTCTTTGAGTACTTAGTGGCTTTGTGGGAAATCGCTATACTGTTTCTGCAATTTTCTCCGCACTCATATTCGCATTTCTCATTGCAATACTCCTGACTACATAGGAGGCAAATCCTTCAAATGCTTTTTTAGTGATCAAATCATCACTCATCATGATCGGCACACCCTGGTCACCGCCCTCCCGGATGCTTTGCACCAGCGGAATCTGGCCAAGGAAGGGTAAATCATATTCATCTGCCAATCGCTTACCTCCGTCTTTACCAAAAATGTAATATTTATTATCCGGTAGTTCAACAGGAGTAAAATAACTCATGTTTTCTACCAGTCCGATCACCGGTACATTTAGTTGTGCCTGTCCAAACATTGCAATTCCTTTCTTCGCATCCGCTAATGCAACATCCTGTGGTGTCGTAACAATAATTGCACCTGTTACAGGAACCGTTTGCATCAGTGTCAAATGTATATCGCCGGTTCCCGGCGGCATATCCACTACCAGGTAATCCAGTTCACCCCAATACACATCGGTTACAAATTGTTTGATAGCACTGCTGGCCATCGGTCCCCGCCACACTACAGCATTTTTTTCATCCACCAAAAAGCCAATACTTATCAGTTTAATACCATAACGTTCCAAAGGAGCAATCATCCCCTTTCCTTCGATATCCATCATCAATGGCCTTTCCCCCCGAACGCCAAACATAATGGGCACACTGGGTCCATAAATATCAGCATCCATCAATCCCACTTTTGCACCGCCCTGTGAAAGAGCTAATGCAAGATTTGCTGCTACTGTTGATTTACCCACACCACCTTTACCGCTGACCACAGCAATAATATTTTTCACTTTTGGTAATACCGTACCTGCATCTGTTCTTTTGGTGGTAGTATTGGAAGTAAAGTTGACTTTCACATTCGCTTCTTTATTTACCAACAGCTTTACGGCATTGGTGCTTGCAGTTGCCATCATATCTTTCATGGGACAGGCAGGTGTTGTGAGTACAATAGTAAATGATACATCATTACCATTAATTTCGATATCCTTCACCATATTCAGTGTCACCAGGTCTTTTCCAAGATCAGGTTCCTGTACATTACTCAGTGCTTCCAGTATTTTTTCCTTCGTCATTTTCCAAGTATTTGTTAAAAGTCTGATTGAAGGGCAAAGTTAACCAATACGAAGGGCAAATTGTTTCACGAAATCAGCAACTTGTCTTTATTTTTGACGCAGTGAAGAAATTTTTACTTTATACCGGCTTACTGCTTTTCATCCTTCCACAAACTGCCAAAGCCCAGTTTGAAACATCCCGTGATTCTGTGGTGCAATTGTATGGTATCATCATGACAGCCGACAGCCTGGTGGGTATTCCTGCTGTGAGTATAATGGTAAAAGGGCAGAACCGGGGAACCATTTCCAATGCACAGGGTGTTTTTTCCATTGTAGTGCTCAAAGGCGACCAGGTAGAGTTTACCCATGTCACTTACAAACCCAAAACTATTTCCATTCCCCGCACACTAGAGGGCAATCAATATAGTGTTGTTCAGCTGATGGTGATTGATACGGTTTATCTGCCCGCCACTATCATTCGTCCGAGACCGACAGCCGAGCAGTTTGCACGGGACTTTGTCAATAACAAAGTGCCGGATGATAATATTGAAATTGCCCGTCAGAATACCAGTGCTGCCAAGCGAAGGGTATTATTGCAATCAACCCCCGGCGATGGTGCTGAAGCCAGTAGAATCCAGTTCAATAAAATTGCTACCCGTGCCACTTACCAGGGGCAGGCACCACCACAAAATATTTTTAACCCGGCTGCATGGGCAGAATTTATCCAGGCCTGGAAGCGGGGGGATTTTAAGAATAAGAATTAGCCCCCCGAACTACGTTCCCAACCTTCGCTTTGCTCGGTTGCCCGAAGGGGGACTTAGATCGGATAATCTTTATTACGAGTTATGAGATTTAAAGCAGTAAGTTTTTATTTTATTGCAAGCATCTGTGCTACTATCATCGTCCCTTCCGCAATGGCGGGACACTTGATCTTCCTTTTCATTGCTCAGCAAATCAATCTTCCTACATTTGTTCATCAATATTTATTCATTCTTCCTTAAAGTGAATTTTTCAACCTCCCCATCGGGGAATAAGAAATGTTCAACTTTCGGGTTAAAACTGGGGGCTATATGATTTCAACCGGGGGCTTTGTTTCCGTAATCGGCGCCGGCACTATGGGCAATGGCATTGCCCATGTATTTGCACAGGCAGGTTTCAACGTAACAATTGTAGATGTATCATTGGCACAATTGGACAGGGCCCTTGTCAACATCACTAAAAACCTAGACCGGCAAATTGCCAAAGGGTCTATTACCGAAGAGCAGAAAAAAAATACATTGGCCAATATCACTATCGAATCCAATATGGTGGAAGGAGTAAAAAATGCGGCGCTGGTGGTAGAAGCAGCCACAGAAAATACAGCATTAAAACTCCAGATATTTGAACAACTGGATCAATATGCACCTAAAGAAGCCATTCTTGCTACCAATACATCAAGTATTTCCATTACAAAAATTGCAGCCACCACGGGCAGAGCCAGTA
>JBEBIF010000444.1:0-2989 GCA_040080515.1 Chitinophagaceae bacterium
GATCAGTAGTACGCTTATTAAAATAATCAACTGTTACATTAATACGATTTTTCAGTATAGTAAGATCAATTCCAACATTGAATTGCCTGTCCGCCTGCCATTTTAAATCCTTGTTGGCATAGTTAATTGCATTCAATGCTCCTGAACCACCACCTGAAAATGAATACCTGAATTGAGAAGCTCCAGAGGGGAATTCAGAATTACCTGTTTTACCCCAGCCGGCACGCAATTTTAGGGAATTGATAAAATCAACCTGGAAGAAATCTTCTTTGCTGATATTCCACGCAGCGCCGAAAGACGGGAAATAACCATACTTGTTATTCTCACCAAACTTAGTAGAGCCATCTGCACGAATAGTGGCAGTCAGCAAATACTTGTCTTTATAATTAAACACTGTTCTTGCAAAATAAGATTGCAGTTCGTTAGTAGGATCGGAATATGAACTTATGTTCCTATTGGTTGGATTGGTGAACTGGATATAATCTTCAAAATCAAGACCAAAATTCCCAAATCCGCCATTTGCGTTTCCATAACCCCCGAGTTCGTATCCTTTGTTGATGTACTTCAGGTACTCATAACCTGCTACTGCCTGAAGGTTCAAATCAGCTGTGATTTGCTTGTTAAAACTTAAGGTATGAGTGATCTGTTGCGTGATCAACTGGCTCTGGGCCAGTCGTACACGACCTTTTCCATACACATCATTCAGATTAAGCCACGGCTGAATGGTAGTGCTTCTTAAACCTGTACCATAGTTGATGCTGTACAGGAAACGGTATTCCAGGTCTTTAGTGAACTTATAATACGGAGAAATACTTGCCAGGATAGTTGTTATTCGGGCTTTATCAGTAATTGCTTCCTGAACAGCCACCGGGTTAAACAAGTCACCTCCTACCAGTACATTGATAGAATCTCCGCCGCCTACTTTTGTAAGACGCAGTTTTTCAGTTGGGTTCCACTGAAGGGCCTGACCGATCAGGCTTCCCCTTGAACCGGCATCATTTGAAATGGGTGCGATCTCTTCCCTGTACTGGCTGGGGATGATATTAACATCCAGGCCGAGTTTTTTGCTCTCCAGGAATTTGAAATTCAAACTAACATTAGCTGTGAATTTTTTGATCCCTGATTTTTTTACTATCCCTTCCTGGTCCAGTACACCTAATGAAAGACGGTACCGGGCATTTTCATTACCACCGCTTACACTCACATTATAGTTCTGGATCATTCCGGTTTGCAGAATTTCATCCAGTGCATTCACATTTGCTCCTTTATCATTTGAATTGCTTAAGCCATAATAGGTCAGTGCTTCACGGAATTGCTGCGCATTCAACACTTCAATTCTTTTGGAAATTTTGGAAGTACCAATAGATGTGCTTACATCAATTCTGGGATCACCGCTCTTACCTCTTTTGGTAGTGATCAGTACCACACCGTAAGCGGCCCTGGAACCGTAGATGGCAGTTGCTGAGGCATCTTTTAAGATATCGATTGAGGCGATATCGGCCGGGTTAATATAGTTAAGCGGGTTATTGCCAGGGTTGCTTCCGCCTAAGCCAATTTCACCCAGACCCGGACGGGCAGAACGACCATCCAACGGCACTCCATCCACCACATATAACGGCTGACCGCTGCCCGTAACGGCTGATGCACCACGGATCTTGACCGTAGTGGCGCCACCGGGCTGTCCGCTGTTATTAATAACCTGTACTCCGGAAATTTTACCCTGCATCAGCTGGTCAGCAGAAGTAAACACCCCTTTGTTAAAATCCTTTTCTTTAATAGAACCGACAGAACCCGTCAGATCTTTTTTCTTGGAAGAACCATAACCAGTTACCACCACCTCATTCAGGTTGGAGCCGGCATTGGCAACAAAAGAAACTTCAATAGCGCCTCCGGTAATGGCTACCTCCTGGCGGTCATAACCAACAGAAGTAATCACCAGTGTTGTTGCGCTTGAAGGGACCGACAGGCTGAATGTGCCGTCAGGTCTTGTAGAAGTACCCGTTCTTGTACCTTTCACCTGAACGGTAGCTCCTGAAACGGGCGACCCGTCTTTGGAATCAGTAACCTTTCCGGTGACGGTCTTGTCCTGTGCATAAGAAACTTGCAGGACAAAAACGAGTAGCATGCTAAATAATGCAGAAAGCAGTTTTTGTGCAGACATAAGCAATCGATTTTTAAATTTATAATCTAAAAGTTAAACACATGGCCAGGTGTCCTTTTGTATCAGGACATGAATAATCAGGAGGGATAAGGTTGGTTCAATCAATCGTCCAGCATCTCTAACAAGGCAATATATATTACATCACAAATTCAATGCCTTTGTTAAAGAAATCCTAAAGCACTATAAATTTAATCCGAATATATGTCTCTTTGACACATTTTCTGAGGTTTTTTGCGGGTAGGGGTTCCGCAAACATTTGCGGAAATGTTTTCGGTGGATAAAATATAGCCTAAATTCGCCCTGTTAAAGGCTATGGGACAGACAGCTACACTAAAAAAGATCTCCGCTCAGCTCAACCTTAGTATTTCTACGGTATCCCGGGCATTAAAGAATCACCCGGACATATCTGAAAATACCAAGCGAAAGGTAAAAGAACTGGCAGCACTCATGGAATATGAGCCCAACAGCTATGCGGTGAACCTTCGCACCAATAAAAGCAAAGTGCTCGGCCTCATCGTACCGAACATTTCCAACATGTTCAATGATTCTTTTATTTCTGCAGTAGAAAAAGAAGCCCGAAAAAGCGGGTATTCCCTGATGATCCTTCAGTCTGGAGACAGCCCTGTTCAGGAAGCTGAAAATCTGAAACTTTGCAAGCATTACCGGGTTGATGGTGTGCTGATATCATTAGCAGCAGAAAGCTACTCCACCGAGCTTTTTGCCAAATACCAGCAAACAGGTATTCCTGTCATATTTTTTGACCGGGTGCCCGAAACCGGCAGTTTTGATACGGTTTGCATGGCCGATGAAGAAGCCGCCACCATTGCT
>JBEBIF010000445.1:0-2981 GCA_040080515.1 Chitinophagaceae bacterium
GCAGCAAAGGACCATGCTGTATAATGTTAAAAATGCTACATATTCAAACTTTTTAGAGTTATAATTATTTAAATAGGAGCACCAGATAAATACTAATATGTCAGATTCCAATAATAAAAACGAGAGCAGACCACCCCGTTTCCCTAATCGTCCGCCAGGTGGTGGCGGAGATCCTAACCAGGAACCTAAAAAAGGCCCCCGCTTCAGCATCTACTGGATCTACGCTATCATATTTGCTGTGTTGATCGGGTTTCAGCTTTTCAGTACCCTCTCTGGCAATATGGCCAAAACAACCGAGCTGGAATTCAGAAATATGATCGCAGCCGGGGATGTTGAAAAATACACCATCATTGACAACCGCAAAGTGGTAAAAGTTTTTCTTACAGCCCAGGGCAAAAAGAAGAATGAACCCAAGCTTAAAGAGGAAGGAAGGATCAGTGAAAAAGGGCCACACATGAAGTTTAAAATAACAAGTGGCGATACTTTTAAAAAAGGAATGGATGATTTCTACAAGGAAAATCCAACTGTTGCAAAAGTTCCAAGTGATGTTGATAATGAAAGAGACTGGTTTGGTGGCATCCTGCAATTTTTATTACCTGTTTTATTATTCGTGGGCCTCTGGATATTACTGATGCGTAAAATGGGTGGTGGTGCAGGCGGCGGTGCCGGACCAGGTGGTATTTTCAATATCGGAAAATCAAAAGCCACCCTGTTTGACAAAGGAACAAAAGTGAACATTACTTTTGCCGATGTGGCCGGACTGGATGAAGCGAAAGTGGAAGTGATGGAGATCGTTGACTTTTTAAAGAATCCCAAAAAATATACGAACCTTGGTGGTAAGATACCGAAAGGCGCTTTGCTGATAGGCCCTCCTGGCACAGGTAAAACGTTGCTGGCAAAAGCTGTGGCCGGCGAAGCACAAGTTCCCTTCTTCAGCCTTAGCGGGTCCGACTTTGTGGAAATGTTTGTAGGTGTCGGTGCCAGTCGTGTAAGAGATCTGTTTAAACAAGCAAGGGAAAAAGCGCCCTGTATCATATTTATTGATGAGATAGATGCCATCGGCCGTGCCAGGGGAAAGAATGCCATGATGAGTAATGATGAAAGAGAAAGCACCCTGAACCAGTTGCTGGTGGAAATGGATGGCTTTGGTACGGATGTAGGTATTATTGTACTGGCAGCTACCAATCGTCCCGATGTATTGGATACTGCATTGCTCCGCCCGGGTCGTTTCGACAGGCAGATAACAATTGATAAACCAGACCTGGTGGGTCGTGAAGCGATCTTCAAAGTGCATTTGAAACCGATCAAGATCTCAAAAACATTAGACATACATAAGCTGGCAGAACAAACACCCGGGTTTGCCGGTGCAGATATTGCCAACGTATGTAATGAAGCTGCCCTGATTGCTGCAAGAAAAAATAAAGAAGCAGTGGACATGCAGGACTTTCAGGATGCAGTGGACAGGGTGATCGGCGGATTGGAAAAAAAGAATAAGATCATTTCTCCCGAAGAGAAAAAGATCATCGCCTTTCATGAAGCGGGCCATGCCGTTTGCGGCTGGTACTTGGAACATGCCTACCCATTGCTGAAAGTAACAATAGTACCAAGAGGTACTGCAGCATTGGGCTATGCTCAATACACACCAAAGGAACAATACTTGTATAACGTGGACCAGCTGACCGACCAGATATGTATGACCCTCGGCGGCCGTGCCAGTGAAGAAATATTCTTTCATAAGATTTCTACAGGCGCCCAAAACGACCTGCAGCAAATTACCCGGATCGCTTACTCCATGGTTACCGTGTATGGCATGAATGACAAAGTGGGTAATATAAGTTTCTATGATCCGCAGCAGGAGAATGCTTTTACCAAACCCTACTCCGACGAAACGGCTAAGATGATCGATCATGAAGTAAGAAAGCTGATCGATGATGCGTACGAAAAAACAAAGAACTTGTTAAGAGAAAAAAGAGGCGATGTAGAAAAACTGGCCCATGCTTTATTAGAAAAAGAAGTGTTGTTTCAAAGTGATGTGGAATTGCTGATTGGCAAGCGTCCGTTTGAAGAAAAAAAACCGTTGACAGATGAAACCCCGGTTGCAGATGTTGTAGAAGGAACAATAGCGGAAACGGAACCCAAAAAAGAAGATGAAAAAGCAACAGGTGAACAAACCGGCACAATTGGTTTGGCACCTTCTATCTAATTGGTGATTATGAGTGTTTCTCCATCAAAAGAAAATATTTTAAAAAAGATCCGCAAGGCGTTGAGTCACTCAACGCCTTTGCCTTTTCCGCAAAGTGAAGGAAATCAATCCGTATTTCATCCTTTACAACAGGAGGCAGAAGTGGAGTTTGCAGAGCAGTTCACCAAACTGCAGGGTAAATTTATTTACTGTATCAACCGGCAGGAACTGGCATTTCAACTGAGCAGCCTGGTAAAAAAACAAGACTGGCAAAAAGTGTATTGCCTGGAGGATAAACTGATAGAGGCTGTAGCCGGCCAGTTATCCGAAAGGATCGTAAAAACGGACCTGGCGGGTTGTGATGTTTCCATTACCGGCTGTGAATACCTGGTGGCCCGCACAGGGAGTATCGTAATGAGTGCTGCACAGCCCGGTGGCCGCACCACAAGTGTGTATGCACCCATTCATATCTGTATTGCTTTTACCAATCAGCTGGTGTATGATCTGAAAGATGCCCTGCAGGCCGCAAAAGAAAAATACGGCAACCAACTCCCTTCGCTGATCACTTTTGCCACCGGCCCCAGCCGCACTGCTGATATTGAAAAAACGCTTGTTGTGGGAGTACATGGCCCAAAAGAGGTGTATTTATTTTTGGTGGAAGCCTGAACCGAGAGGATAAAGAGTAGAAGGGAAAAGAAGGGCTCTTTATTTTCTGCTACTTAATTCAAATCATTGCGAATCAAACCGGGAAATGGCTACAGGAATTTCCTCTTTTCCTCCTTTTCTCTTTTAATCTCTT
>JBEBIF010000072.1:0-12791 GCA_040080515.1 Chitinophagaceae bacterium
CCCAATTTCTTACCTGTCAATATCCGGGATCACCAGATCCAGCGTTCCCATCATTGCCACCAAATCTCCAAGTTTACTGCCGCGGGCAATATGGTCGAGTACCGACAGGTTAGAAAATCCGGGTGACCGGAATTTAATTCTGTACGGCGTGGTGCCGCCTTCACTTACAATATATACACCCAATTCGCCGCGGGCCGTTTCCACTCTTGTATAAAATTCTCCTTTAGGTAATTTCAATACGGCTTTTGTCTTGGCCTGGAAATCACCTTCCGGAATATTATCAATCAGTTGTTCGATGATGCGGATGGATTGCTGCATGTCCCGGATCCGGATCATGTAGCGGGCAAAAGAATCACCACCGGTTTCCAGCACTTCATCAAATTCCAGTTTGTCGTAGATCTCGTAAGGGTATATTTTTCTAATGTCGCAACTTACGCCGCTTCCTCTTGCGGTGGGTCCGCTGCAACCGTAAGAAACTGCATCTTCTGCAGACAGCACTCCTACATTCTTCATCCGGTTTTGGAAGATGATATTGCCGGTTACCAGCTCATCATATTCGTGGATCTTACGTTTATATAGTTGCAGAAATTCTTTGGTCCGCTTTTGAAAGTTGGGGTGCAGGTCCTGCATCACACCGCCGGGCACCATGTAGTTCATGGTGAGGCGGGCGCCGCAGGTTTCTTCCATGATGTCGTTAATGCTTTCTCTTTCCCGGAAGGCATGAAAGAAAGGAGTGAAGGCGCCGAGGTCCATGGCCATAGCTCCCCACCACAATTCATGAGAGGCAATTCTTGTCAGCTCATCCATCAGCACTCTTATTACTTGAGCCCTTGGCGGAATTTCTACCTGCAAACCTTTCTCCACACACATAGCACAGGCATGGTTATTAATATGCGACGAGAGATAATCCATCCGGCTGGTCACATAAATGAATTGACGATAACTAAGGCTCTCACACATCTTTTCAATAGAGCGATGGATGAACCCGAGGTGCGGTTCCACTTTCTTGATCGTTTCTCCGTTAAGGGTAATGAGCAAGTGCAATACACCGTGTGTGGCAGGATGTTGGGGTCCTACGTTGATGATAATGTCACCTTCAGTTGTTGTGCCTACTTCTTCAAACATTGTGATACAAATTCCAAGTCAAAAAATTCCAAATTCCATCGTCACGTCAGTCTGGAATTTGGGATTTGTATTTTGCTATTTTGTTTTACAATCTGATCATATTTACCGGGTCTTCAAAATCTTTTCTCATAGGGTTCTTTCCTTCCCATCCGTCGGGTAATATCAATAGCCGCAGATCGGGATGGTTAAGGAATTTCACGCCAAACATTTCAAATACTTCACGTTCATGAAAATCTGCTGTTCTCCAAATATGGCAAACGGTCTCTATTTCAGGATTCGTTCTGTCCAGTTTTGCTTTCACAACAATATTATGCCGGTGCCTGGTGGAAGAGAGATGATACACCATGGTGAGGTGCGTCTTCCAGTCGATACAGGTGAGGCAAAAGAGATAATCAAAGTAGAGAGAATCATCGTTGCGAAGCTGTTGCGCCAGCGGTAACCAGTCTTTGGGCTCCACATTTATATTCAGCCATTCGCCACCTTCTTCAAAAGTGGCGGCGGGAAGCAATTCTGAAATTTTTATTTTAAGTTCTTCTGCATTCATTAGTTAATCTTCTGCTTTGAAACGCTAAAGCCCCTTTAGGGGTTTGGGGTTCTTATTTGTTCCCTGGTCAGTCCGCTTTTTATCTTTTCCTGCAATTTTATCAACGCATGCAATAAAGCTTCCGGCCTTGGCGGACAGCCGGCCACATACACATCCACCGGTATCACATGGTCAGCGCCTTTTACAACAGAATAAGTATTATAGAAAAACGGGCCGCCGCTGATAGCACAGGCACCCATCGCAATCACATATTTCGGATCGGCCATCTGGTCGTACAGTCTTTTTAAGACCGGGGCCATCTTGTTTACAATCGTTCCGGCGATGATGATCACATCCGCTTGCCGGGGAGTAGCACGGGCCACTTCAAAACCAAACCGGGAGAAATCGTATTTGGCACCAGCCACCGCCATGTATTCAATACCGCAACAACTGGTGGCAAATGTGAGCGGCCATAAGGAATTAGACCTTGCCCAGTTGATCACATCGTCCAGCTTGCTGAGTACGACACCGCCACCCGGAAGATCATGTATTTGTCCGGGAAAAACAGCCCCCCCACCTCCGCCAGCTGGCGGAGGGATTTCCGAAGAGTCATTTGGTATTGAGGTTTCTTTCTTCATTCTAGATCTACGAATATTCTTTTGAAAGTCAAATAAGCTGGCCTTGTGCAATGCGAAGCCCCTCTTTTGGAGGGGTTTGGGGAGGCCGTTCTTACATCCACTTCAACGCTCCTTTTTTATGTGCGTACAAAAATCCCATAAATAATATAAAAAAGAAGATGACGATCTCTATTAATGCTACCCATCCCATGCTTTTGGCTACTACGGCCCAGGGATAGAGAAATACCAGTTCCACATCAAATATCAGGAAGATCAGTGCAAAGAGGTAATAACCTACATTTAATTGTACCCATGTCTTGCCCTGTGTTGGAATACCGCATTCGTAAGGCTCGCCTTTTTGTTTATTGGTGGTGGCTTTTAAAACAAACTTTGAGATAAGTATCGCTATACCGGAGAAGGCAATAGCGGCAATGGTCAGCACAATCAGCGAGGAAGCACCCATACGCATATTGGTTTGTACGAATATAGTAACTATGCGTTAAACCCGTGCATGACGCTTGTCAATTTTCAGGATGTAAAATATCATCCGGAAAATCCCCGTATTTCACTTATAGGACTTTAACCATAAAGCTCCAGGTGAATAGCTTTCTTATCATAGCCCATTTCCAATATTCTCTTTTTTGCTTCATCGATCATATGTTTCCAGCCGCAAAGGAAGAATTGGGCCTCTTGTTTTTCATTACAAAGTTCCTCATATATAGAATGCACATATCCAAAATGACCTTCCCAATGCTCCCGTGATAGAGTGGGGTGATAACGAAAGCCGGGCAATTTTTGTTCCAGCTCTTTCAACTCATCAAAGTAAAGCAGGTCTTCTTTTTTGCGGCAGCCAAATATGAGATGGATATTTTTAATAGGTTGCAGATGCAGGTGTATATATTGTACCATGCTTCTGAATGGTGCGATACCGGTACCTGTACAAATAAGGAAAATATCTTTTTCGATGCTGGCAGGTAAAGTAAAGACACCCTGTGCGCCTCGAAAAGTAAGTTCACTGCCGACTACCACCTCATTGAAAAGGTACGTAGTACCCAATCCACCCTGCGCCTGCACGATCAGCAGCTCGAAAACATTGGAGCCATCCGGCCAGGAAGAAATAGAATAGCTGCGCCAGCGTTTATTCGCTTTTTCGTGAATGGGAAGATCGAGTGTTACAAACTGACCGGGGATAAAATCGAAGCGTTCCAGTTCCGGTACTTCTATCCAGAACCGCTTGGTATTATGTGTGTAGTCTTCAATCTTTATTACGATGCCTTTTCGCCAGGGTTGCAATGCCATTATCGGTGGTTTAGATAAAGGTAAAACCAAATATATGCCCGCCGGTTCTTAAAAAGGGAAATTATTATACCCCCTCATTTGCAGAACATTTATCTTTGCCCGCCCGGATGAATTTGGTTGCCGGGTATATTGCATGAGTGTAAAGGATTTGCTGGAACATTATCAAAACACCCCCCGCCTTTTTCAATTGGCGGACAAGTTCTCCTTTGCCCAGCCTCAAAAAATCTATCTTAAAAATTTACGGGGTAGTTCCTCCCAATTTGTGGTAGCGGCTGCTTTTCAGCATCCCTCGCTGTCGCAAATGGACCATCTTATCATTTTAAATGATGCGGAAGAAGCCGCCTATTTTCATAATACGCTGGAAAACCTGACGGAGGCGTTGGATATTTTTTATTTCCCGTCTTCTTTTAAAAATCGTAAGAATTACGAGCTGCTCAATTCATCGCATGTAATGCTGCGAACGGAAGCCCTGACCAAAATTGCAACAGGAGGAAATAAGAAAGTACTCGTTACTTATCCGGAGGCTTTGTTTGAAAAAGTGGTGCTGCCTACTACTTTATCGTCTAATATCATTCACATTCAATCCGGTGATACACTGAACGTGGAGGAATTGTTGCTGAAGCTGTCGGATTATGGTTTTGAAAGAACCGACTTTGTATATGAACCCGGACAGTTTGCCATCCGTGGCGGTATTCTTGATATCTATTCTTATGGTAATGAAAAACCTTACCGGGTTGAATTATATGGTAATGAAGTGGACTCCATCCGCATCGTGGATCCGGAAACACAATTGAGTGAAAGAAAACTGCTGCAGGTAAGTATCATACCAAACGTGGATACACAGTTTGAAAGCAACGACAGGATATCGCTGTTTGAATTCCTACCGGAGAATACAGTGATCTGGTTGCAGGATTATGATATATGTAAGGAAAGGCTGGAAGAAGGAGAAGAGGAGTTAGCCAACTTCTTGCGGTTCCAGGAGGAGGTAAAAGCACATCGTACTAAAACAAAAGTGCAGGAAGATAATGAGGATAAGCTGCTGCGAAAAGATGTAGGTGCAGCCGATTTTATTTTGTCGGCTAACCTGGAGAATGAGTTAGTAACAAAGCACCTGGTGGAGTTTGGCTTTCAATCTCACCTGGCAACTGTGGAAATAGAATTTCGGACGAAAGAACAACCGGCGTTCAACCGGCAGTTTGATCTGTTGATAAAAGACTTAAAGGCCTGGGAGGCTAAAAAGTTTCAACTGTACATTTTTGCAGAGAACCCAAAGCAACTGGAAAGACTGCAAAGCATCTTCGATGATTTAAAAGCAGAGATCGTTTTCAATCCCATTGCCACATCCATTCATGAAGGATTTATTGATGAAGACCAGCAGATCGTTTGCTACACTGACCACCAGGTATTTCAACGCTATCATAAATACAAGGTAAAGCAGGCATATAATAAGAATAAAGCGATCACTTTAAGGACCCTTCGGGAATTACAACCGGGTGATTTCGTTACCCATATCGATCATGGCGTGGGCATCTTCAGCGGTTTGCAAAAGCTGGAAGTGAACGGTCGCTTGCAGGAAGCGGTGCGGCTGATATATAAGGACACGGACATATTATACGTAAACATCAACAGCCTGCACAAGATCGCCAAGTACACCGGCAAAGAAGGCAGTGTGCCAAAAGTGAATAAGCTTGGCAGCGATGTTTGGAACAGGTTAAAAGAAAAAACAAAGACGAAGGTCAAGGAGATTGCTTTTGACCTGATAAAACTATATGCCAAACGAAAAGCGCAGCAGGGCTTTCAGCATACACCGGATAATTATATGCAAACAGAACTGGAAGCGTCTTTCATTTATGAAGACACGCCAGACCAGAGCAAAGCCACTGCCGATGTAAAGAAGGAGATGGAATCGACAGCGCCGATGGACAGGCTGGTATGTGGTGATGTGGGGTTTGGTAAAACAGAAGTGGCGATCCGGGCGGCCTTCAAGACCTGCCTTGACGGAAAACAAGCCGCTGTACTGGTGCCAACTACTATCCTCGCCTTTCAGCATTTTAAAACATTCAGCGACCGGTTGAAAGATTTTCCGGTGACAGTGGATTATATCAATCGCTTCAGATCGGCCAAAGAGAAA
This sequence comes from Chitinophagaceae bacterium, assembly GCA_040080515.1. Lineage (GTDB taxonomy): Bacteria > Bacteroidota > Bacteroidia > Chitinophagales > Chitinophagaceae > JJ008. The sequence continues at coordinate 5,696 of JBEBIF010000072.1, forward strand.
AAAGAAACGCTGAAGAAACTGGAAGAAGGAAAGATCGATATCATCATCGGCACACACGGGTTGCTTGGCAAAGAAGTGAAATTTAAAGACCTGGGCCTGCTGGTGGTAGATGAAGAGCAAAAATTTGGCGTGGGGCACAAAGAAAAAATAAAAACATTGCGTACAGCGGTGGATTGTTTAACGCTTACTGCCACACCAATACCAAGAACCCTGCAATTTTCCTTAATGGGCGCCCGTGACCTGAGCATTATGAATACGCCGCCGCCTAACCGGCAGCCTATTCAAACGGAAGTGCAGGTGTATAATGAAGATTTTATCCGGGAAGCTATTTATTATGAAACGGAAAGAGGCGGACAAGTTTTCTTTATTTACAATCGTATTGCAGGCCTCGCAGAAATGGCCGCTATCATACAGGCTCTTTGTCCTGACCTGAGCATCGGCTATGCCCACGGGCAAATGGAAGGCCATGAACTGGAAGAACGGATATTGGATTTTATTGATAAAAGATACGATGTGCTGGTTTGTACCAATATTGTAGAAAGCGGTGTGGATATTCCGAATGTGAACACCATCATTGTAAACAATGCGCACCAGTTCGGGTTGAGCGATCTGCACCAGCTCCGGGGCAGGGTGGGGCGAAGTAATAAAAAAGCCTTCTGTTACTTATTGTCTCCACCAATGAGCACTTTGCCGAACGATTCAAGAAAGCGGCTGCAAACACTGGAACAGCACAGCGAACTGGGCAGTGGCTTCCAGATAGCAATGAGAGACCTGGACATAAGAGGTGCCGGTAATATGCTGGGTGGTGAGCAGAGCGGCTTTATGGCAGAGATCGGTTTTGAAATGTACCAGAAGATATTGGATGAAGCTATCCGTGAACTGAAACGGACGGAGTTCAAAGAATTATTCAAAGAAGAAATTGCGAAGCAGGATGATTTTGTACAGGACTGCACCATTGATACTGACCTGGAGATACTGATACCGGATGATTATGTGGAAAGCATTGCAGAACGATTATCCTTATACCAACGGCTTGATAATTGTGAAACGGAAGAAGAACTGGAACTGATGAAGCAGGAACTCGACGACCGGTTTGGCACCGTACCACAACAGGTGGAAGATCTGTTCATCACTGTTCGCTGCCGAAAGCTGGCCGTTGATCTTGGTTTTGAGAAAATGAGCCTGAAAGATGATACGCTTCGTTGCTTCTTTATCAACCGGCCGGACTCTCCCTATTTTGAATCGGGTACTTTTCAAAAGATCATTGAATTTTTGCAAACAGCAACTAACAAAGGCAAGCTGAAGCAGACAGGCAAGCTCTTTATGCTGATTGCCAATAACATGAAAAGTATGGATGAAATGCACCGTTTCTTAAAAGCCATGCATACGTATTGTTTTCCGGCAACCTGATTACAGCATTCCACGATACTTTATCGGTAAAAGTCTGGTTTTCCTGCTTTCCCGTATCTCCTTCAAAGGCTTAACAGCATTGGCTTTTCTCAGGTTTTTATGCTAATTTTAAAAATCATAAACAGTGCTATGAGATTCAATCCAATTCCCTTGATGGCTGCAATGCTGCTTTTCACCCTGTCATCGACAGCGCAGGATGATTCCAGGTACAATCTCTTTCTGAAAAGCGGAACTATTATTCCTACAAAAAATATTACAGCGGCAGGTCTGAATGAGTTTAACAGCAAAGCGGCTAAAGGTGGCGGTCCGGTTCTTGCCATCATACAGTTTGAACAACTCCCCGCTGAATACCAGAAACAGCAATTGCTTCAATCCGGAATTGTGTTGCTTGATTATGTGCCCAACAATGCCTATACTGCCAGCATCAGCAGCCAACTGGACGCAACGATACTCACACAATTGCAAGTACGGTCCGTAATTGAACTGACTGCTTCACAAAAAATGCAACCAGCTCTGGCTACCGGAATCTTTCCAACACATGCTGTAAAAGCAAATGGCACAGTAGATGTGTGGATCAGTTTTCCCAAGACCTATACTTTTGAAAGGGTAAAGCAGGAGCTGCAAGCCAGGAACTTTGATATACAATCCACACTTTTCAAAGAACAACGAATAATCAGTCTTCGTGTCAGTACACTACGCTTGCAGGAGCTGGCCTCATCACCATTTGTGGAGTATGTGGAAGTAGCGCCGGGTGAGGATCAGCCGTTGAATACTTACAGCCGTACCAGTTCAAGGGCCAACGTATTGAATAAACCAGCAGGTTCCGGTGGCAGAGACTTAAGGGGTGATGGCATTGTCATAGGTATCGGCGACAATGCAGATCCGGTCCATGTTGATTTTACAGGAAGAAAAATAAGCCGTGCAGCAGTGGTGGCCAATTACCACGGCACCCATGTGCATGGTATTGCCGGTGGCGGTGGTATCTGGAATGAATTGTACACAGGGCATGCACCAAAATCCATTCTTTTAAGCCAGCTGTTTTCAGGAGTATGGATCAATTCTCCCACTTACTATGCCGATCACAGGATGGTGATCACTAATAATTCCTATGGCAATATAACAGTGGATTGTCCCTACTCCGGTTTTTATGATAATTACTCAAGGATTCTGGATCAGCTGGTCATTAGTTTACCAAAGGTCAGCCAGGTATTTGCTGCGGGTAATAGCGGTATCGGATTTCCCATGAGCTGTTCTCCATTTCCTGCGGGCTTTAAATCTGTTTTAAGCGGCTACCAATCAGCCAAGAATGTATTGACGGTAGGTAATACCTATGCTGATGGAATTATCTTTCCGCAATCAAGCCGGGGACCGGTAAAAGACGGAAGAATAAAACCAGAAATAGCTGCACAGGGTACATTTGTTATATCCACATCCACTTTTGCAGATTACTCAGAAAATACGGGCACCAGTATGGCTGCCCCTGCAGTGTCGGGTGGTCTCGCTTTATTATACCAGCGGTACCGGCAAATAAATGGCCCTGCTTCCGATCCGGACAATGGTTTGATGAAAGCTATTCTTTGTAATACGGCTACGGACAAAGGCAATACCGGACCAGATTATTCCTATGGGTTTGGATGGTTGAATCTGTTGCGGGCAGTGGAAGTACTGGAAGCAGGTAACTATGTACAAAATTCAGTAGGCACCGGTGGTGATAATACATTTGATATTACGGTGCCTGCTAATACTGCCCAGTTGAAAGTGATGCTATACTGGAATGATCCTGCTGCTGCTGCTGTTTCCAGCAAAGCCCTGGTAAATGATCTTGATCTTCGGCTGACCACTACAGCTCCTGCTACTTATCTCCCACTGATCTTAGATTCTGCTGCAACCGGTGTTACTGCAGCAGCACAACCCGGAGTGGATGTAATAAATAATATTGAACAAGTAACGATAGATAATCCTTCCGGTACCTATACTGTGCATGCAGCAGGCACCGCTGTTCCGGTAAATGCACCGCAACCTTATTATATAGTGTACGATATCATACCAGTGTCCACCACACTTACTTTTCCAACAGGCGGAGAGAAATTTACACCTGGGGAAGTGGTGATACTGAGCTGGGATTCTTATGGTGGCCCGGCAGAAACATTTACCCTGGAGTTTTCTTCTGACAATGGAGCTACATGGGATCCGCCTATCAGCAGTTCTGTTGCAGCTAACCTCCGTTTCCTGGTATGGACCATTCCTAACACGATCACTAACCAGGGAAGGATACGATTAACAAAAAACAATACAGCATTGGTAAGTACCAGTGATGCATTTACTATACTAGGTGCACCACAGGTTAGTTTATCTGCTACGCAATGCGAAGGATATATTTCTGTTGACTGGACTTCTGTTCCCAGTGCTACCGGGTATGAAGTAATGAAATTGCAGGGAGATGAAATGGTGTCTGTAGCTACTGTATCTAATGCTGTGAATACATATGCCATTGGTGGTTTGTCAAAAGATTCTGTCTATTGGGTAACAGTAAGGGCACTCAACGGAGCTTTTGTAAGCAGGAGAGATACTGCTGTTTTCCGCCAGCCCAACAGTGGTACTTGTGCCGGTGGTATTTCGGATGATGATTTGAAGATAGAGTCGCTTGTGTCACCCGCTTCTTCCGGCAGATTATTTACTTCTACTGCTTTGGGTGCTGCCACTGATGTTATCATCCGGATAAAGAACCTGGATGACCAGCCTTCTTCCGGTAATATTGATGTAAGTTATTCCATCAATGGAGTGCCGCAACAAACGACGACCATTTCACCCGTCATTGCCGCAGGCGCCACTTTTGATCACACCTTTACTTTACAGACAAACTTATCACCCATTGGTACTTACTCATTTGATGTGAGTGTGACCAAGGCTGCCGATCCGGAAGCGGGCAATAACACATTGACCAAAGTAATTAAGCAATTAGATAATCAACCGTTCCTGTTGCCCTTTACCGATAATATAGATGCTGCACCTGTACAATCCGTGCAGGCACCACAAATGGGGCTGCAAAACCTGGACCGTTATGATTTTGTGAACAACACTATTTACGGACGGATAAGAACTTTTATCAATACCGGTATTGCTTATTCAGGCAACAGGGCACTGACACTGGATGCAGAACGCTTTAATGCCGGTAACATTGACTCTTTAACAGGTACTTACAATATTGATCTGACCGGGTATGTTCCTGCTACGGATGAAATCCGGCTGGATTTCCGCTATAAGAACCACGGGCAGAACAATAATGCGGCCAACAAGGTCTGGATAAGAGGAAGTGACCTGGGCATCTGGAAAGAAGCCTATGATCTTTTTGCCAATCAGAACCCGGTTGACGGATCGTATAAACTGACATCGAGCATTGAACTAAGTGATCTGCTTGCTGCTGCACCCGTACAAACTTTTACACCCAGTTTTCAAATACGATGGGGCCAGTTTGGCCAGCACCAGGCGGCTGACAATGATGGCGGCGCCGGTTATACACTTGATGATATCAGGATATATAAAGTAACTGATGATCTGCAAATGATAAGTATTGATGCGCCAGCAACCTTTAGTTGCGGATTAACAGCCAGCACACAGGTAACGGTTACCGTTCGCAACAGCAGTAATACAGCTATACCTGCGGTACCCGGCGTACCGGTACGATACAGGGTGGATGGCGGTGCCTGGGTCACAGAAACCATACCGGGCATTGGCGCTAATAGCTCAACCCCTTTCTCATTTGCTACAGGAGCTGATCTTTCTGCCACTGGCACCCGCCTGCTGGAAGTGGAAGTGGATTATCCTTCAGATACATTTAATGACAATGATACCTTAAGTGCAAGAGTGATCAACTCACCGTTGATCTCCAGCTTCCCGCACCTGGAAGATTTTGAATTGAGCAATGGTTCCTGGTACACCAGCGGAGGAAAACTTAGCACCTGGGAGTATGGCACCCCTGCGGCCAGCAAACTAAACCGGGCAGCCAGTGGCAGCAAGGCATGGAAGACAAGAATAAATGGAAGTTATAATGACGATGAGCTGTCCTACCTGTATTCTCCCTGCTATGATCTGTCTGCAATGACAAACCCTACACTTAGTTTCAGCCTTTCGTTTGATATAGAAGATTGTGGCGCTACATTATGCGACGGAGCTTATATAGAATATTCAACTGATGGAGTTAGCTGGAGCCGGTTGGGTGCCAATGGACAAGGGACCAACTGGTACAATAAGGCATATGCAGGTAATAATCTCTGGAGTAATGAAACGTATTCCCGCTGGCATGTGGCTACCATTCCTTTAAGTGTGACAGGTGTGCCGGTGATCCAGATGAGCCGGATGCGGTTCCGGTTTGTAATGACATCTGACCCCGGAGTAAATAAAGATGGTATAGCCATTGACGATATTCATTTGTATGATAATGTAAATGGTATTTATGACGGGGTAACAATGGCCGCTCCTGTCTCTCAAAATATTACTTCGGGTATTAACAACTGGGTGCATTTCCTGGAAGGAGGTAAGCTGGTTGCATCTGTTCATCCGGCTAACCAGGAGATGGGACTAACCAATGCACAGGCATTTATTAATACCGGTGCCGTACGTACCAACAGCGGTCAATATTATCATGACAGGAACATTATCATTCAACCCAATAATTCATTTTTGGCACTGACCGACTCTGTACTGGTACGTTTTTATTTCCTGGATACCGAAACAGAAACGCTGATCAATGCAACAGGCTGCCCTGCCTGTTACAAACCATCCATGGCGTATGAACTGGGCGTATCCAAATACAGTGACCCGGATAATAATTTTGAGAATGGAACAATATCAGATGATAACCAGGGCGTTTGGACCTTCATGAATTCCGGCAAGACAAGGAAAGTACCTTTTGATAAAGGATACTATGCTGAATTTAAAGTAAATAACTTCTCTGAGTTCTGGCTGAATAATGGGGGATTAAATAATAACTCGCCGTTACCTGCAGAACTGGTCAGTTTTACTGCCCGTAAGAAACTCAATTCCACTGATGTGCTTGCGGAATGGGTAACAGCTTCTGAGCAAAACGTAAACAGGTTTGAAGTGGAAGTGGCCAGGGGCAATACCGAGTACCAGTTAAACAGGTTTGTAAAGGTCGGGGAAGTAAGCAGCCAGGGAAATTCCACAACAGAACAGCGGTACAGCTTTACAGATATTGAAAATAATAAGTCGGGAGTAAGGTATTACCGGCTGAAAATTATTGATATAGATGGCAGTTTCAAGTACTCTTCTATCAAGCCGGTAGTATTTTCAAATGAAATAAAATGGCAGGTAAACCCGAATCCTTCTGCCGGCCAGTTCAATTTACTTTACCAGGCTGCTGCCGGTGAACTGGTAACTGCAAAAGTGTATGATGTGAACGGTAGGGTGGTGAGGGAATACAGTACCACAGCGGATGGGTTTGTACAAAAACTGGGTATTGAATTATCAGGCTCCCGGTTTGCCAGTGGCTATTACCTGTTAGATGTAAGTGCCGGAGATACAAGGAAATCGTTCAGACTGGTGAAACAATAAAAAACCTGTCCCGCTGCGGGCGGGACAGGTGTATCTAAAGTTTTGGTTTTGTATTACCAGCCTTGTTTGGCAATTCCGGCTTTAATGGCCGCCATTGCTTTTTCTTCACCCATCA
>JBEBIF010000073.1:0-12635 GCA_040080515.1 Chitinophagaceae bacterium
TTCTAGTTAAGGATATTGACGAATGGATTAATTGCCCAATAAATAATCTTGAATCAATTTTTTGCACATATGCAGATATTACAAACAACAACTTTAGCTCAAAGGATATTTTGTTTCTTTCCTTGGGGCCCAAAATATTCACAATGGCCTCATTGCTTGTTGCGCAAAGATTTCCCCAAGTAACTTGTTTGTATCTTAAATCAGCAGGATCAACTAAAACTGATATTAAGCCAGCGGGGGAGTTTATATGTAACAAAATTACATATAATTTATGAGTGAAGGATTTAGAAGGCCATGTTTAAGATGGCCAGGCAATAAGTATTCATTATTGAGTAAGATTTTTGAATTTGTTCCTGAGGGATTCAAAAATTATCACGAGCCATTTCTAGGGTCTGGGTCTGTATTTTTGAATATTGAAGCTAAAGGGAAGTATTTTCTTTCTGATTGTAGTCCGGCTTTAATGAATTTTTATATGCAAGTAAAAAATAACTTGCCTACATTTTTATCGATTTTGTCAATTAAAGAAAACACAACATCTTTTTATTACTTGGAAAGGGAGCGAGTTTACAAAACATCAATAGAGAGAGCAGCTCAACTTTATTATTTAAACCGCACTTGCTTTAATGGAATTTATCGTGTAAATAGCTACGGTAAATTTAATGTTCCATATGGATATCGGGCTAATTTTGATATTGTTGATAGAGAGAACTTGACACGGTTACGAAATAAGTTAAAAAGAGCTGTTTTAAATACCTGCGACTTTAAGTTAACTGACAGATTTATGAAGACAGGAGATTTTGTTTTTCTTGATCCACCCTATAGCGCTATGGTCAATAACAGTAAATTTCTTATGTATAATGAAACTCTTTTTAGTTGGTCTGACCAGCTTCGATTGCAAGAATTCTGTCGTCTACTAATTAAGCGAAGGATTAGATTTGTAATGACCAATCTATACAATAGCGATATTTTCAACCTATTTGGAAAAGGGTTAAAATTAAATTGTACAACCGTTGAGCGAATTTCTAGGGTTGGATCAAAATCGGAAAGTCGAGGACTAATAAAGGAGTATTTATTCAGTAATTCAATACTGTAGAGATACATTTTTCTGTCCTGAGTCTCAAATTATGTCTTGTGACTTGAAACTTTAGAATATTGGAACTAAGGATTTGCACTTTTCATTCCGGGAATGCCAATAGTAAATTAAATTAATTTCTGTTGATTGAAAAGCTCAGTCAAGCTAGGAGTGAGCACCCGCCAAAAAGTACCTTAGGGGTGGTGCAGGAAAGTGAGAATTGTTTTAACGAATTTAAAGAAGTATCGAAATTTAATTATGTAAAACATCGTACTTTGTTTAAAATAGTAGTTTAGATTTTGTATGGAACCTAAGATACCAATTATAGAGTTAACAGAGTATGAACGCCTTTGGCTTACTGAGGCATATAATGCGTTTAAAGAGAATAAAAGAGGAAATCAAAGGAAAATATGGTCAAAGTTATATGGGCAAGTTCCTGAAAACTTTAACCCGGTAGCGATTGATTCAAATCTTATTAATTCTACTGGCGAGGACATTACGATTCTTGGTATTATCGCACTGGAAAAAAACCTAGATGTCTTAAAGAAACTGGATAAAGTTATTTACTGTATTAAGGAGCTGTTAATTGCAAATCCTGAAATGACAGATGTCTCAATAGGAGATGTTTCATCAAAAATTGGATTAGATTCTATGGAGGTAGGGTCATTGTTGCATTTGGTGTATAGGTATGGTAGATTTTATAGGAGTTCGTCAACAGAACAGGATAGTATCGCAATAAAGACAATAAGTATTGGCGGTAGTGGAGAATGTTACCCACTATATTTGTATTTTAATGGAATGGAGAATTGGATTAATAACCAATTAGTGCAGGAAGAAATAAACCGGAAAAAGGATAGAGACTTTTTTGAATCTAATGAAAAAGATTTTGAGAAGGAGGCGTATGCACGCAAAAGTTTAGTTTTTAAATCACGGGTTGCAAGTGTAAATAAAGGACTGGTTTTTGTCTTAATGCCATTCAATGTTGAGTGGTCTATGAGAATTTATACCAACATAATACAGCGAAATGTTCAAGAATTAGGGCTTCAGTGTATAAGGGCAGACAATCTAAATGGCCCTATTATCATTGAGGATATTTGGACCCAAATAAATCAGGCGGGATTGATAATAGCCGATGTAACTGGCAAAAACTCCAACGTTATGTATGAGCTGGGAATTGCGCATGCCTTAGGTAAACCAGTTGTTTTGATTACGCAAACTATTGCAGACAGACCCTTTGATACAACTCATCTTCGTCACTATAAGTATGCCGATGTTATAGGTGCTGACGAGCCTTTTGGAATAGAATTAAAGGAAGCAATTACTAGTATTTACCGAGATAATTACCCAAACTATTCTTTTCTGACCTAAACCTTTTTCTCATCAATTCTCAAAGTTTAGACCTGTGAAGTGCTGACTCGAGGGGTTATAAGCTCCCTCAAAAGTTGGCCATTTTGAATTAGAGATTATTGCACCAGCCGTTCCTACGTAACGCTTCAACACCCCACCAATTAGTATTACCCATGAACGATTCCGCCGGAACAAAAGGAAAAGCTTGGCTGGTTGCAGGCTTGATGCAGGGTAAAATCAGAAGAGGTGCTTGAACTGTCGACAATTTGTCGACAATGGAAATTGAAAGCTACTGATGGTAATATGCAGCCCACGGCCAAGGAAGTATTGGAATGCTTTAAAAACCAAGCTGGAAGCAGAGGGAAGTCAGTTGTCCCAAAAAATGGGACTACTGAGAATGAAATCAGCAGATGGCAAATTTTACCTTACCGATGCGGCTGACACAGAGCAGTTGCTTCGCCTGATCCAATCCATTCCTTCTCCCAAAGCAGAACCTTTTAAACAGTGGCCCGTAACCCTGTGTACACAGAAATGCATTATTTTTGAATGGTACTACTAAAACAGCGCTTTATGGCTATGATGAAAAGATGGGGCATACTCTTACTGGCCGCCTTTATTGTATTTACCGGTTGCCAGAGAGAGATCACAGACGACCTGGGCAACCCCGGCGGTAATCCTGGCGGTGGCGGTACCCCGCCAACATTAGTAAAGGCCACCCTGAAGATACAGGTGGTGGATGAGAACGGCACCATGCTGACAAAGGCCAAAGTGCAGGCTGGCACCACCTTCGCCTATACTGATGAATTCGGGTATGCCGTACTGAAGGATGTGATGGTACCTGCCAATAAGGCATTGGTCACCGTTAGCTTTGCCGGTTATTTTGATGCGTACCGGACCTTTGCTGTTGCCACCAAAGAATGTTTTGGAAAAGTAAAACTGCAGAAATACCAGTTTGCCGGAACGGTTCAGGCTTCCACCGGCGGCATAGTGGATATCGGCACGGAGGTGAAACTAACGTTTCCGCCCAATGCTTTTGTGAATGAGACCGATGGTTCGCCCTATACTGGTACGGCTACCATCTATGGCGCCTACCTGAACCCGGAAGCCACAGACTTTAATGTGCTGATGCCGGGTGACCTGGTGGCAGAAGATAATGGCGACCAGGTGTTACGGTCTTTTGGAATGGTGAATGTGGAACTAAGAGGCGGACCGGCACAGAAATTAAAATTGAAGCCCGGTGTAAAGGTGACGATGGAAGCCGTGATCCCCGCTTCTCTGTTATCCTCTTCGCCTGCCTCCATCCCGATGTGGTACTTTGATACCAAAAGCGGTGTATGGAAAAAAGAGGGTACCGGTACCCGGCAGGGTACTGTATATAAAGGAGAAGTGTCGCATTTTACCTGGTGGAATTATGATGCCGCTTATCCAAGAGTGTATATCAGCGGAACGGTAAAAGATAGTAAAGGATCTCCGATAGTGAACACCCGTGTAAACCTGCATGTGAATGACCCGGCTGTTTCAATAAACGCTTACACCAACAACCAGGGCTACTTCAGGATACCGGCACCCGTAAATGCTGTCTGTACCCTGTCGCTGTACACCAGCGACTGTAATATCCCATTTGCCAGCTTCCCGGTTACTACCGGCACCACCGATATCGACTTAGGCACTATAGTGGCCTCCCTGTTTTCGCAAAGCCGGTTCAATGTATTTGGTACGTTTCAAACCTGCAGCAGTGTGCCCGTACAGGATGGGACCTTAAAAGTGTTTGCCCTGAACAATATGTTTGAAGGCCAGATCAGTAATGGCGTGGCGGATATTTCTTTCTCTTTTTGCAGGGACTCTGTGGATGTATTGATCGTGGCACATGATGCTGCCACGCAGAAATCTTATACGGTGTCTAAACGATTGTATAAGGATACGCCTGCCGACCTGGGCACATTACCCGTGTGTGGTGCAACGGCCACCAAGTTCATCCGGTATATTGTAGATAACCAGTTGTATTATATTGCCGGTGATGCGGTGGATAGTATGACATCACATTACTTCAATTTCACGAATGAGTGGGTGCAGGTGGCGCATAATAACTGGAGTGTGCCGGGAGTGGTGACATCGAAGATCTATTTTAATGCGGACATCGGCGGTTATGTTACAACGCTTATTATTTCCGCTTATCCCAATCTTTCCAATATGGGCGGCGACAGGATACTGAGTAATACATTTGAAAATTACAGCCATACACCCGGTGCTATCAATAAGGGTACGATGCGGGGCAAAATGTATGACACGGGCATCAATCAATGGCGGATCATAGATGTGACGTATAGTGTGGGGCAGCAGTGATGGCAGCGTTTGTTTTGCCAATCTTGCAGACTCAGGGGTCAAGCCGGTTTTCTATATCCATTCGTTCATGAAGGATCCTGATAACTTCGACCAGGTCAGTTGAAATTTTGTAAAATACCAGGTGAGATTTAACCTTTGATGCCCGGTATCCTTTTCTTACATGTTCCATTGATTTACCCGCATCCGCATTTGAACAGATGTATTCTATTTCATCAATTATCAGGTTGTAGTAACGGTCTGCCTGTTCAACTGACCATTTTTCAACGGTGTAAAGCCATATTTCCTCCAAATCAGAAACTGCCTTTTTAGTGATGGTGTAAGTCCGGCGCTTCATAAAAACTTACTGTGCAATTTCTTTAAATGTGTTTTAGGGCTGAACTTTTTTTCATACCCGCTTTTTTCACCTTGTGCCAATGCTTTATTAAGTGTTGTGCTTTTCTGCTGTTCCGCTTCCAGGAGTCTCAGGGCGGTTCTTATCACTTCGCTGGCAGAGTTATATTTACCGGATGACACTTCGTTTGAAATGAAGTGTTCAAAATAATCGCCTAGTAAAATGGATGTATTTCTGCTCATACCATAATTTTTATAAAGGTACCAAGATTTGGTATTCGGTCAAAAGAATTTCCGAAGTACAGGTTTGCTTAAGGTAAGGGGGCATAGCTTTTTTATCTCGCAACGACGCAAGGGCGCAAAGAATACAGGAGGTGGTTGGCGACTTAGCGGCTTTGCGGATAAAATATTTTCAACACTGAGATACAGAGTAACAGAGATACACAGGGTATTTATTTTCAGAATAACTTTCTCTGTGCAACTCATATCCTCAGTTACTCTGTGTTGAAATCCCTGACTTTTGGGACTACCTTTCGCATCATCATCGAAGGACTAAAATAGCCGCCGTTGCACAAGGCTATGGAGTCTAAACAAAAAAAGCTTCACCATTAAGTGAAGCTTTGTAGCCCGTACGAGATTCCCTGCCTGCGTGACGCCCCGCCTGACCACAATATTTTATCAATAAATGAAGTCGGGCAGGAGTCAGGCAGGGAACTCGTATCACCAAAACAAAAAAAGCTTCACCGTTAAGTGAAGCTTAGTAGCCCGTACGAGATTCGAACTCGTATCACCACCGTGAAAGGGTGGTGTCCTAACCCTTAGACGAACGGGCCTTATATGCTAAAGCTCCGCTGGCCAAAGGCCCTGAACACTTTAGTTTTAAAGGACGGCAAAGATAGTCCTGCGATGCTTTTTAGCCAAAAGTTTTTCTTTAATATCCTCATCCACCTTGTTTTATTCCCCAACCGTCTGTCCCGACTGGAACGCTCCATTTTGGAAAATCTGATACAGTCAAACACAGCGGGTTTTCCTACCTTCGCCCTCGCCCGCCGAAGCCTTGGCGAAGGTGGGCATCGCACACCGAAGCTTTAGCAGAGGTGGCACTTTGCCCACAGAAGCCTTAGCGAAGGTGGGACATCGGCCCAAACTTTAGTAAAACAGCTATTTAAAATAAAAATTATCATCAAATTATGAGCACAGTTAAAGTTGCAATCAATGGCTTCGGCCGCATCGGCCGCCTGGTCTATCGCCAGATCTATAAAATGGAAGGAATTGATGTGGTTGCTATTAATGACCTTACCAGTCCCAAAGTACTGGCCCACCTGCTGAAATACGATAGCGCCCAGGGCCGCTTTGATGCGGATGTGAAAGCTACCGAAGATTCAATCGTTGTAAACGGCGACACAGTTCGAATATATGCTCAGAAAGATCCTGCACAAATTCCCTGGGGCAGTCATAATGTGGATGTGGTGATCGAAAGCACCGGCTTTTTTACCGATAAAGACAAAGCTGCTGCTCATATTACTGCCGGCGCCAAACGGGTAGTAATATCCGCCCCCGCCACCGGCGACCTGAAGACCGTGGTATTTAATGTGAACCACAGCATACTGGATGGCAGCGAAACCATTATCTCCTGCGCTTCCTGCACTACCAACTGCCTGGCACCAATGGCCAAAGTGCTGAATGACACATTTGGCATTACCGCCGGTATCATGACCACCATACATGCTTATACCAACGATCAAAACACCCTGGATGCACCACATCCCAAAGGTGACCTGCGCCGTGCCCGTGCCGCCGCCGCCAATATCGTTCCCAACAGCACCGGCGCCGCCAAAGCCATTGGCCTGGTATTGCCCGAACTGAAAGGCAAACTGGATGGCAGTGCCCAGCGGGTGCCCACCATCACCGGTTCCCTGACAGAACTGACCTCTATATTAAATAAGAGCGTAACAATTGACGAAGTAAATGCCGCTATGAAAGCTGCCAGCAATGAAAGCTTTGGGTACACCGAAGACGAAATTGTAAGCACTGATATCATCGGTATCCATTTCGGTTCTTTGTTTGATGCCACTCAAACCAAAGTGCTCACGGCGGGTGACAAACAATTAGTAAAAACAGTGAGCTGGTATGATAATGAAATGAGCTATGTGAGTCAATTGGTGCGCACCGTGAATTATTTTGCCCAACTCATCAGTAAATAAGTTTTTTTTATTTTCTTTACCGCTGCATGAGGCTATGCCCTGTGCAGCGGTTTTTTATTTTAATCTTGACGCATGAAAATTAAGAACATCGCAGGCCTGTCTGCTGTGGACCTGCAACACGAAGAAGAGAAAGGAGGACGATTTGTTTATTTTGCTTATACCATTTCGCTGATCGTGGTCACTTTTAAACGCACTTCCGGTGTTTATTTAATAAGGAAAGGAGAAAGGGCTGCCGCAAAAGGATTACGTTTTACTATTCTGGCAGCATTATTGGGCTGGTGGGGCATTCCATACGGACCGAAGTACACGCTGAAAAGCATCCGTACCAATTTGCAGGGCGGAAAAGATGTTACAGATGAAGTGATGGCCACCGTATCCGGTTATTTGCTGTTTGAAGAAGCAGAGAAAAGAAAAAAAAGCTATTCATAAATCAACTGTTTTAAAAAGAAACTTATGTCAAAGTTTGCGCAGCATAACTTCAAAGGACAGAAAGCCCTTATCCGGGTGGATTTTAATGTGCCGCTGAATGAGCAGTTTGAAATAACGGATGATACCCGTATGACAGCTGCTGTGCCCACCATCAAAAAAATATTGAATGATGGTGGTATGGTCATCCTGATGAGCCACCTGGGAAGACCAAAGGACGGGCCCACAGATAAATACTCGCTGAAGCACCTGGTGAGTCATTTGGGTGAGTTGCTGCAAGGCACTACCGTATTGTTTGCCAATGATTGTGTGGGGGAGCAGGCCTTTCTTACGGCCAGTATGATGCGTCCCGGTGAAGTGCTGCTGCTGGAGAATCTTCGTTTTTATAAAGAAGAAGAAAAAGGGGACGAAGCGTTTGCAGAGAAACTGTCGAAGTTGGGTGATGTGTGGGTGAATGATGCATTTGGTACGGCCCACCGGGCACATGCTTCCACGGCAGTGATCGCCAAATTCTTTCCGGCGGAGAAACGTTTTTTTGGATTGCTGATGGAAAGCGAAGTGGCCAGCGCCGAAAAAGTTTTGCATAAAGCAGAGAAACCTTTTGTGGCCATTATCGGCGGCGCCAAAGTAAGTGATAAGATACTGATCATCGAGAACCTGCTGGAACGGGCCACTGATATTATTATTGGTGGTGGTATGGCCTACACCTTTATGAAAGCACAAGGCGGCGCCATCGGCAACTCGCTGTGTGAAGAGGACCGGTTGGATACCGCCAGGGAGATATTAAAGAAAGCAGAAGCAAAAGGAGTGTGTATTCACCTGCCTTCCGATTCTGTGATTGCAGATAAATTTGCTGCAGATGCACAAACATCTGTTGCCCCCAGTAATAATATCCCTGCCGGATGGATGGGACTGGATATTGGCAATATGGCTTGTGGGCAGTTCACCAATGTGATCAAACGATCAAAGACCATATTATGGAATGGCCCGATGGGAGTGTTTGAAATGGAGAAATTTCAGCATGGTACCAAAGCAGTGGCGGTTGCCATTGCAGAAGCCACGGAGGACGGCGCTTTTTCGCTGGTAGGTGGTGGTGATTCGGTATCGGCAGTGAACCAGTTTGGGTTTGCGGATAAAGTAAGTTATGTATCTACCGGTGGCGGTGCGATGCTGGAATACTTTGAAGGAAAGGTGCTGCCGGGAATAGCGGCGGTGCAATCCTGAGAATATCGAACAGAGGAACAAGGAATAAAGAACAGATGAACAGAAGAACAAGGAACAGAAGAAGTATGAAGTTAGAGACCCTGTGCTTGCGGAGTTTCCAATTTCTTCATTCAAAATTCCTTGTTCATCTGTTCATCTGTTCTTTCCCTCCCCTCAAAAGGGTATAGTACAGTTTTGGCAACGTCGTATATTTGTCTATCCTTAACCTTAAACGATTTTTATGAAAAAGATGATCTTGTTCTGCATGACTGTTCTTTTCTTCACAGGTAATCTTTGCGCACAGAAAATAATTCCGATTGAATATAATGGTAAAAAGTATGAAGTGCTGGACATGACGGCCAAAGGCAAAGTGATGTGGGGCGGCTATGAAGAAATAGCACTGGATGCTGCCAAAAGTGAATCGAACGGCGCTGCCAACACCACAGCGATCGTACTGGCAGTAGGAAAAAACGCAGGTTATGAAGGCAAACCCTATGCTGCCAAATTGTGCAGTGAAGCCACTGACGGCGGGAAGGATGACTGGTACCTGCCTTCAAAAGATGAGAGTGATGCCATCTATGCTTTCAAAGATAAATTCAATGTGGAGGAAAGAGGCACCATCTGGACATCCACTGAAGCCGGCGGAACCCATGCCGTTACCAAATACTGGTACACCGGTGCTTACTATAATGTACAAAAGGTGGACGAGTACCATTATGTATGTATCCGTAAAGCCGACTAAGCTGCATCCTGCATGCTTAGTTATTTCTTATTTCAATGATCCGGTCGCTGTTGCCGCCATTGCTGGTGCAGATATATACTTTTCCTGCCGGTGAAATACAGATATCCCGCATACGGCCATAATCGTTGGTAAAAAATTCATTGATGGTATTGATGCCGTTGAAAGAATCATTTAACTGCAACTGGTACAGCCGTGCATTTTTCAGTGATACCAGCAGCAGGGAGTTTTTCCATTGTGGTATCAGGTTACTGTTATAATAATCAAGGCCACAGGCGGCCACGGTGGGTGTCCATGCTCTGAGGGGTTCTTTTACATTATTGGCAGCACAAAAAGTTTGTTCGCCGCTTTCATTACAAAAACCTCTTACGGTTGACCAGCCATAGTTTCTTCCTTTTTCAATGATGTTGATCTCATCATCCGAGTCCGGGCCGTGTTCAGAACTGTATAATATATTATTGGCGAAAGTTAATCCCTGCGGGTTGCGGTGTCCCAAACTCCAGTAAGGATTTCCAGCTACCGGGTTATCTGCTGGAATGGTACCGTCCAGGTTCAGGCGAAGGATCTTACCATTGAGCGATGCTGTATTTTGAGGCAATGACTGGTTGGAAGCATCACCCGTTGTGATCCATAGTTTCAGATCAGGTGTTATCAGCAGGCGGCAACCGTTGTGTATAGAAGAAGCGGTGATATTGTCCAGTATCGTTACCGGGTTGGTAAGGGTGGTACCATTATAAGTAAAGCGAACGATCTTTTCTTTGTACCCACCGGAATTATAATTGTAAGCTGCAAACACATGCGGGGTTGTTGCAAAATTGGGATGCAGTACCATACCGAGCAAACCACCTTCGCCGTTAGCAACCACTTCGGTAATAGTATGTACAGGGGTAACGGCACCGGTAGCCGGGTTCACCCGGCTTATTTTTCCGCCTCTTTCTGTCATCCAGATAAAATTGTCGGGCCCCCAGGTTATTTCCCAGGGAAAGTTGAGACCGGTCACTATCACGGAGTCTTTGATATTTACGGGCCCGGGATTTGGGAAATCATTGTCGGCTGATCGTTTGCAGCCGGAACCGGCAAGCGTTATTATTAAGGAAGCTAGCGGAATGATCTTGAGTAAACTCATGGAAGACGTGGTTTGATGAAAAAGCACTAAAATCATGCCCGCCGACTTACAATTTACAGCTTACCGGAAATAAAGCCAGCCCAACCGAAAATTTACCCTGATGAAATACTGAAAGCACTAATTTTACGGTCTAATAAAAACTACTACAATGAAAGGAACCCGTAATATTACACTGCTTGTGATAGCAGGTCTTGTCCTGATCCTGTTTGTTTGGGGATGTAATGTAAGAAATGGCCTTGCCAGCGGCGAAACCGATATCAAAGGGAAATGGGGGCAGGTGCAAACGCAATACAACCGTAAAGCAAAGTTGTACGAGAATGTGGTGAATACTATTAAAGGGGCAGCCCGCAATGAAGACACCACGCTGATAAAGATCGTGCAGATGCGTTCAAAGATCCCAACCATTACAGAAGGTTCAAGTCCTCAGCAAGTGGCAGAGGCAGACAGGCAGCTGAATGCGGTTGGCCGGTCAGCACTTAATATTAATATAGAAGCTTACCCAACCTTACAGGCAACCGGACTTTATCGTGACCTGCAGGCGCAGATCGAAGGCACGGAAAACCGGGTGACCGTTGCGCTGAACGACTGGAATACTGCTGTTACCAATTATAATCAACGGATCGTCCGCTTTCCGGGAAGCATGATAGCCAGTATGTTTAATTATAAACAGAAGGAGAACTATAAGGCCCCCGAAGGTTCCGAGGACACCAAAGTGGATTTTAGCAAATAACACAAACCGTTTTCAGTGAATCTATTTTTCTGGAAGAAAAGGAAATCTCTTTTAAGCGAAGAGGACAACCAGCTTATTGTCAAAGCGATCCGGCAGGCAGAGAAAAGCACCAGCGGAGAGGTAAGGGTGTTTATCGAAAGCCGTTGTGCCTGGGTGAAAGCTATTGACAGGGCAGTGGAGATCTTTCTTACGTTGAAAATGGATAAAACGGAACTGCGCAACGGTGTGATCGTTTATGTGGCTATAAAAGACAGGCAACTGGCTGTGTATGGTGATGAAGGCATTCATAAGATCGTAGGAAATGAGTATTGGAACAGGGTAGTGGGTGAAATGCTGGACAATTTTAACCGGGCAGATTATGGTAAAGGCATTGCCGAATGTGTGATCCAGATAGGGGATGCTTTAAAAACCCATTTCCCTTTTAATACTGATACTGATAAGAATGAATTGCCGGATGAAATAGTTTTTGGAAGATAAATTCATGAAGAAAAGTTTATTAATACTGCTGTCATTGATCTTGTCGGTTTGTGTGTTTGCACAAATTGAAAAATCCATTCCGGCGAAACCATCTCCTCCAAAACTGGTAAATGATTTTACCGGTAATTTCTTAACACCATCACAGAAAGAGGCGCTGGAGAATAAGTTGAAGGTGTACGACGACAGTACTTCCAACCAGTTCACTATTGTTATCGTTCCCTCACTGGATGGCAATGAGCCCAATGAGTATGCTGTGGCACTGGGAAGAAAATGGGGTGTTGGTAATAAGGACTTCAATAATGGGCTTGTCATTCTGATATCAACCGGCGCAGATGGAGAAAAGCGCAAAGCCTATATCGCTACCGGTTATGGTTTGGAAGGGGCTATCCCGGATGTTACCTGCAAAAGGATCGTGGATAATGAGATCATTCCCAATTTTAAAGAAGGAAATTATTACCGCGGGCTTGATGCAGCAACAGATGCATTAATAAAAGCCGCAGCGGGTGAATATAAAGCACCGGCTAATTACGGAAGCAAAAGGAAAAGCAAGCTTCCCATTGGAACGATCATCTTCATAGCTATTATTTTACTGGTGATCTTTGGCGGAGGCGCTGCATCCGGTGGTGGCACCTATGTAT
>JBEBIF010000446.1:0-2931 GCA_040080515.1 Chitinophagaceae bacterium
ATATTGACCATTTTTTCTACATGGGCTATCGCTGGACCAAGCCATCAAAGTGGTACAATAATTTCCGGATCAATGCCAATGCCTATTTGTCCCGCAGGTTAAATCCCGGCAGTTTCCAGGCTGCTAATTTCAACATCAATGCCAACGGGCAGTTTAAAAACCTTTGGTATGCAGGCGGACTGATCGGGTATGAGCCGGAGGGTAATAATTTTTATGAACCACGGAGAGAAGGAAGGGTCTTCCGGGGTTGGTCCAACTATTTCTTTGATGCCTGGGTGCAAACCAATGATGCCAAAAAATACAGGATGTATGTTGAAATGCTGTACATAAAAAGAAACCTGTTCAGCAGCGAACGGTATGAGTACACTTTTGAGAACCGCTACCGCTTCAATAATAACTTAACGGTGAACGCCGGTGTCTCCCTTGCTCCCCAAAATAACAATACAGGTTTCGCCGGGTTTGAAGGCAACGACATCATATTTGGTATGCGGGATATTAAAACAGTAGAGAACACATTAAGTATCAAATACAGTTTTAATGATAAGATGAATATCAATACCCGGGTACGCCATTACTGGAGCAAAGTGAATTACCAGGCATTTTTTACCCTGCAGCAGGATGGAAGCCTTGTAAAGAACACCACGTTTTCTGAAGACCCCAACCAAAATCTTAATTTCTTTAATATAGACATGGTCTATACCTGGCAGTTTGCACCCGGCAGTTTTATCAACGTAGTGTGGAAGAATGCAGCTTTCAACTATAACCAGGTGGTGAAGGAAGGTTATTTTAAAAACTTCAGCAATACGATGAAAGAAGATGACAATAACAATATCTCTTTCAAGGTCATCTACTTTCTGGATTACCTGCAGATAAAAAAATGGAAGAAGAAAAAATAGATCTTTATTTTAAAAAACCAGCCGTGGATACGGCTGGTTTTTTTATTCTATTATCGGCCCATACTCCGGTTTCCAGTCGTATCTCCAGCGGCGATGGCTCCATAAGTAATTGGCCGGGTCCTCTTTAATGATCTCTTCCAGCGCATTCTTATATAGCACTGTCAGTTGTTCCGGCGAATAGGCGGAGCCATTTTCAGCCAGCAACTTTGTAAAAAAATGATAGTACCCCCTTTTTAGTTTGCGAAAGCCCACGATCACAACTGCGGTATTATTTTTCACGGCTCCTTTGGCAGGACCGGTCACAAAAGGTGCCGGTTTGCCAAAAAAATTCATCCAGTATGCATTAGCAGGGTCGCCCGGGTTTTGATCGGCAGCCAGGCCGAATGTATATTGTTGGGAAAAAATGGGATGCACCGTTTTTTTATACTCGGTGGCAGAGATCAAAATAGTACCATACCGCTTTCTGATGTTATAAAAGATCCTGTCCAGGGCTTTATTAGTGATTGGCATATAGATGCCAACAAATGGTACATTCAGTGTCAGTGCAGCGAGCATATTACCAAACTCCCAGTTGAACTGGTGTCCCGCCATGATATGAACATCATATCCCTTTGCGGTAAGCTCGTTTATTTTTTCAAAATCACTGGTGCTTCTTTTCAGTATCTGTTTTTTACTGATCGTAATGAACTTGAGGGACTCAATAAAGGCATCAATAAAATTGTGGTAAAATTGTTTGGCGATCTTTTTTCTTTCGGCTTCCGTTTTTTCCGGGAAGGCAATGGCCAGGTTGCTCATCACCACATCCCGCCTGTATTTGGACACATAGAACACTAACGCATAAAATCCGTCGCCAATAATATACAGCAGCCACAACGGTAACAGCGACACTAACCAGAGAAAGCCTTTAACGATATAGTACATAGGGTTGCAAAGATAAAGAACTACAAAACTATGTTTTGAACAAGCAGACTCTTTTCCGGATAATCGGTATTGAAATGCAAGCCGCGGCTTTCTTTACGGAAACTGGCCCCTTTTACGATCAGGTAGCCCACCGTGATCATATTGCGAAGCTCCAGCAATTGTGGTGACAACGTACTGCTTTCATACAACTGTTCTGTTTCTTCCCACAACAGGTCCAGACGGCGCAGGGCCCGCTGCAAACGGATATCATTCCGTACTATACCTACATAGTCACTCATTACCTGTTGCAATTCTTTCAGGCTTTGGGTAATGAGGATCATTTCTTTGGGTTCGGTGGTGCCGGTAGCGTTCCAGTCGGGGATTCCGCCCCCTCCACCCCCCGACTTGTCCGCCGGGGCGGAATGGGGGCTTTGGCCTTGCACAGACCCGGATGTTCGATTATTGTTTTGATCTTCGGCAAGCTGGCCTTTGTGCGGATGCGAAGTCCTTCCGCCTGAGGCGGATGGATTTAGGTGGGCTTGGCTATCCATAAAACACCGGTGTGCAAATACCATCGCTTCCAGCAAAGAATTACTGGCAAGCCGGTTGGCCCCATGCAAACCAGTGGAAGCACATTCGCCGCAGGCATAAAGATTTCTGATAGAACTTCTGCCCCATTCATCTGTTTTAATACCACCGCAACTGTAATGTGCCGCCGGCGATACCGGTATCAGGTGTTTGGTAATATCTATACCGATAGACATACACTTTTCATAAATATTTGGGAAATGTTCGGTGAATTTTTCTTTACTAAAATGACGGCAATCCAGCCACACATGTTCCGTACCCGTTCGTTTCATTTCACTGTCTATCGCCCTTGCTACAATATCCCTTGGCGCCAGGTCTTTTCGTTCATCATATTTTTCCATAAAGGCCTCGCCATTCTTATTTCTTAAAATGCCTCCGTCACCACGAACCGCTTCTGTTATTAAGAAGGCCTGGCCTTTTACTCCCGGCTCGTATAACGCTGTTGGATGAAACTGGATGAACTCCATGTTCTCCACTCTTCCTTTTGCCCGGTACACCATCGCCACACCATCACCGGTAGCTATAGAGGGATTGGTGGTGGTGCGAT